>DATGMS010000015.1:0-16561 GCA_035307285.1 Cyclobacteriaceae bacterium | reverse complement strand
GGGGAATGACGTCGACGATGGGCGATATAGAATGGCACTTTATATTTCTGATGATGAAGGGAAGAATTGGAGATGGAAGGTGTATCTTGAAGACATTGAAAAGGGCAAGGGTGGATTTTCCTACCCGAGTCTCATCCAATCGGAAGATGGCTTCG
Organism: Cyclobacteriaceae bacterium; assembly: GCA_035307285.1. Classification (GTDB taxonomy): domain Bacteria; phylum Bacteroidota; class Bacteroidia; order Cytophagales; family Cyclobacteriaceae; genus DATGMS01. The sequence goes on along the minus strand of DATGMS010000015.1, from coordinate 16,406 downwards.
TCCACCTGACCTATTCCTATCACTTGGATGGGAAGAGAAAATCGATCAAATATGTCTGTCTTGATCCAAAAAAGATCATCTTGTAATCGGAAGATGCCTTTGCGTATGGCTAATCTCCCTTAATAAAGAAATCCGCGTTAGAACGGGTGAGGTTTCAACAGCTTTAATTTTCAAAAAATATAGACCCAATATCTTTTCCAAATTAAAATGTACTCCAATTATGGCAGAAAAGGACAAGGCCGACTACTTATTGAATGAACCCACACTTACAAACGTAATTTCCGAACCCAAACCTACCTTAGGCACCGGCGATGCCATAGCAATCATTATAGGGATTGTGATTGGAGCCGGAATTTTTCGCTCCCCCTCCTTGGTCGCATCATCCGTAGACACGGAAAGTATGATGCTCACCGCATGGTTTTTGGGAGGGCTGGTTTCTTTTATAGGGGCACTCTGCTACGCCGAACTTATAACCGCCTTTCCAAACACGGGGGGGGATTATTATTTTATATTGAAGGCTTTCGGTAAACGGATAGCCTTTCTTTTTGCTTGGGCCAGAATGAGTGTGGTGCAGACAGGCTCCATCGCACTTCTTGCCTATATATTCGGTGATTATATGGCACAGCTCATTGATTTGGGCACCTACTCATCCGTTATCTACGCCGCGCTGATCGTGATAGTCCTCACAGGCATCAATATCCTCGGCGTAAAAATGGGAACGGGAACACAAAAGGTATTGACCACATTAGAGGTCCTTGGCATTCTGTTGGTCATCGTGGCGGGTTTTTTCTTTGTCCCCTCCAGTCCTGAAGTCGCCGCACCCATCGTGACTGAAGGAAGCGACGGTCTTGGTTCATTGGGATTGGCCATGGTGTTTGTGTTGTTAACCTTTGGGGGGTGGAATGAAGCTGCGTATATCTCTGCCGAAGTTAAGTCAGGACGGGGGATGATGGTCAGAGCTCTAATCATCAGCATTGTCACCATTACGGCAGTTTATTTTTTGGTTAATATGGCTTATCTAAGGGGCTTGGGTCTTGAGGGAATGGCACAATCGAATGCGGTAGCAGGGGATCTTATGAAGATAGCCTTCGGGGATGCCGGATTGATCGTCATGGCTGTTATTGTTGCAATAGCCGCACTTACTTCCGCCAATGCCTCTATTTTTACGGGAGCAAGATCCAATTATGCCTTAGGCAGAGATTTCCCGGTGTTTTCATCACTGGGGAAATGGGATACCCGGACTGCTGGTCCTGTAAATGCTTTTATTGTACAGGGGATCATCTCTTTAGCACTGGTCAGTTTGGGGCTGTTCTCCCGAAATGGGTTCGAAACCATGGTCGAATATACCGCCCCCGTCTTTTGGTTTTTCTTTTTGCTAGTGGGTATTTCCCTCTTCATATTGAGGATGAAGGAGCCACACTCTCCACGTCCCTTTAAAGTACCTCTTTATCCCATTACCCCGCTGATATTCTGTATAACCAGTGCATATTTGCTTTATTCCAGCGTGGCATACACCGGGTGGGGAGCCTTGGTTGGGATCGGAGTTCTTTTGGCAGGTGTTTTGCTGCAAATGGTTGTGCCTAAGATAAATAAGCCAGCTGAAAAGATATAGTTAAAGACCATTTTTAAAAAAAAACCACATTTCAGTTAACCGATTATCAAATGAAAGAAGTCAAGATGCTAACAGGGACAATTTTCTTTCTCTTGATTCTTTGTTTTCATTTTCCTTCTCAAGCACAGGATTCGCCCCCTTATATTCTTGATGTTCCTTATGTTCCCACCCCTGATAGGGTCGTGGGTGAAATGCTTCAGATGGCCCAAGTTGATGGGGATGATATTCTATATGACCTAGGTTCGGGCGATGGACGTATTCCTATCACAGCAGCGCAAAGGTTTGGAACGCGGGGAGTGGGTATTGATCTTAACCCTGAGAGAGTAAAGGAAGCCAAAGAAAACGCCGTTAAGGCCCAGGTTACAGATAAGGTTGAGTTTTTAGTCGGAGATATTTTTAAAACAGATTTTAGCGAAGCGACAGTACTCTATCTTTATTTATTTCCTGAAGTGAATCTAAAACTTAGGTCAACCATCATGGAAATGAAACCTGGAACAAGGGTGGTATCCCACAACTACGATATGGGTGATTGGGTGCCGGAGCAAACAAAAAAGTTAAAGATGCCGAACGGACGAGAACATACCATTTACCTATGGCGTGTTCCTCCCCATCCATAGTTTTTAAACCACAGTATTACCACTACCAAAATCAAGTTCAAACTATTTAATGAAAAGAAGATGAAAATGCTTAAATTCTTACTAAGTGCACTTGTACTGACCATCTGCACCGCAACATGGAGCGTAGCCCAAGATGTTCATTATGTACCCACTAGGCAAGCCGTGGTAGACGCCATGTTAGAACTCGCCAAGGTATCCAAAAACGACATCGTTTATGACCTGGGGTGCGGGGACGGACGAATTCCGATAACTGCGGCTAAAACTTATGGTGCCAAGGGAAAGGGGATCGATATTGATCCACAAAGGATAAAAGAAGCCAATGCCAATGCGGAAAAGGCTGGTGTTACCGACAAGGTTGTATTTGAACAAGCCAATCTTTTCGAATCCGATGTGAGTGAGGCTACCGTCGTGACGCTATACCTATTGAATTCTCTCAACATGAAGCTGAGGCCGATTCTTCTCGAGCAATTGAAGCCTGGTACAAGAATTGTATCCCATGCTTTTAATATGGGAGACTGGGAGCCAGAACAAACTATTCAAGTTGATGGGGCCACTGTTCACCTTTGGACCGTTCCTGAAAAATAGTTTTTGATAGTTTTTGCTTTTCACCCAAATCGTTTCACTTAACCACATACCAATGAAAATGGAGCCTTCGGGCTCCATTTTCATTTGATCACAGGCGTTATATCTTACCTTAAGCCAAGATCTGCTTTACCAGCCAATCTCCGACCTCAGAAGTTTTGTAGGCTTTGCCACCTTCCGCAATGTCTTCCGTAACATACCCTTGTTCCAGAGAAAGATTGACAGCATCTGAAATGGCATTGGCTTCATCCATCAGTTCAAAGGCATACTCAAACATCATCGCGGCCGAAAGCACGGTAGCCAATGGGTTAGCGATGTCTTTTCCGGCAGCTTGTGGATAGGAGCCGTGGATAGGCTCAAACAATTTGGTGGTCAATCCCAGAGAAGCTGAAGGCATCAATCCCATAGAGCCACTGATTACACTTGCTTCGTCGGTAAGAATATCGCCAAAGAGGTTCTCCGTGATCAGGACATCATAGGCTTTAGGCCACTGAACAAGCCTCATGGCCACAGCATCTACAAATTCATATTCCACCTTTACATCAGGATATTCTGGAGCCAGCCTTTGAACCGTTTCCCTCCACAACCGTGAAGTGGCCATGACGTTGGCTTTATCCACGCAAGTAAGCAGCTTCCGTCTTTTTTGGGCAAATTCAAAACCCATTCTAGCCAACCTTTCAATTTCTTCTACAGAATAGATGTTGGTGTCAAAGGCTTTGGTTCCCTGCTCATTTCTTCCCCGAGGTTCTCCAAAATAAACGCCTCCGGTCAACTCTCTTAAAAATACCAAGTCGGTTCCTTCAATACGTTCTTGCTTCAAAGGCGATTTGTGCAATAGAGAAGGGAAAGTAAACGTAGGGCGCACGTTAGCAAATAGGCCCAGTTTTCTTCTCATTTCCAGAAGTCCCTGCTCAGGCCTTACTTTGGCTTTGGGATCATTGTCATATTTGGGATCTCCGATGGCACCGAAAAGCACGGCATCTGAGTTGACACAAATCTCGTGTGTGGTGTCCGGATAGGGGTTTCCCACCTGGTCAATGGCCGTGGCGCCTACTATCGCTTCAGTAAAAGTTATTTGGTGACCGAATTTCTGTCCAATCGCTTTGACGACTTTGACTGCTTGACTGATCACTTCTGGGCCTATGCCGTCACCCGGCAATAGCGCTATATTCATTTCCATACAGGTTCTTTTTATCTGATTTGGTTTTATTTAATTTCTCAATGATGTTTAACATTTTCTCTGTCGCGTTCATTGCCGCGATGGTTTGGTCACTGTCAAGCCCCTTGGTTTTGAAAATCTTTCCGTAATCCCATGTGATGATACACTCAACAAATGCATCCGTCTTGCCGCCAGGAGGGATGCTTATGTGAAAGTCAGTCAGCTTTGGCAGTTCCTTGTTGAGGGATTTGTAAATCTTCCGAAGTGCTTTCATAAAAGAATCGTATTGGCCGTCACCGGAAGCATTTTCTTCGTAACATTCACCGTGGATTTTCATCCGCAACTGGATGGAAGGCTTGAGGCCTTTGGAATGGACCATATGGTACCCATCAATGGTGATATCCGTCTTGATGGAGTTGTTTTGCAATACATCCGAGATGATGTAGGGCAGATCTTCTGTGGTTACCCTCTCTTTCCTGTCCCCCAATTCGATAATCCTCTGGGTTACTTTGGTCAACTCATCAGGCTCCAGAGAAATTCCCAGCTCCATCAGGTTTTTTAAGATATTGGCTTTACCGGAAGTTTTGTCGAGTGCATATTTCCGGGTACGGCCGAACCTCTCCGGAAGCAGGTCGCTGAAATAAAGGTTCTTTTTGTTGTCCCCATCGGCATGGATCCCTGCGGTTTGGGTAAAGACATTTTCCCCAACGACAGGCTTATTGGATGGAATATGTAAACCGGAAAACTGCTCGATAAGCTTGCTTATTCTGTAGATCTTACTTTCCTGCACAGAAAGCTCGAGATCCGTGAAATCTTTGATTACGGCTACCACACTTTCCAAGGGAGCGTTGCCTGCCCTTTCACCCAATCCATTCACTGTAGTATGAATCCCTTTAGCCCCATTTCTAACGGCTTGTAGCACATTGGCGATCGAAAGGTCATAATCATTGTGGGCGTGGAAGTCGAAATGAAGGTTTGGATATTTTTCAATGACCTGGGAGATGTACTTGGTCACCTCTTCAGGCTGCAGCAAACCCAAAGTGTCCGGGAGCATGATCCTTTTTACTTTCAGCTTGGAAAGAAATTCTATCAGATCCATGGTGTAATCCTGCGAATTCCTCATCCCGTTGCTCCAGTCTTCGAGGTACACATTGACTACGATCCCCTTACTATCGGCATAGTTGATACAATTCTCTATCTCTTCAAAATGCTCCTCGGGCGTTTTTTTCAACTGGTGCACCAGATGGTTGAGAGATCCTTTGGTCAACAAATTCATGACCCTTGTTCCGGATTCCACGATCCAGTCCACAGATTTGGGGGTGTCGACAAAGCCCAACACCTCTACTTTATCCAGATAGCCTTTGTCTTTGGCCCAATGGGTAATCTTCTTGACACCTTCAAGCTCCCCATCAGAAACCCTTGCAGAAGCAACTTCGATTCGGTCCACCTTCATCTCCTCCAGTAACAGTTTGGCGATCTGAAGTTTTTCCGAAGGAAGAAAGGATACACCTGAGGTTTGTTCCCCATCCCTCAGGGTGGTATCCATGATTTCTATTTTATGAAGCCCCATTCGTGGTAGATTAATGTATTTTAATTTGACACCGTTTTAGTCAGCAAATATTTTGAACCATTGAGGCATTAAAGAAATTGAGAAGCTTGTAATCGGGTCTTTAAACTCCTCTGTTTCTAAATGGTTTTATACACAATTCCTTAACTAAATGCCATTGTTTTTCACCTAACTTGCTGCCTGCTTATCGTTTTTCGGCAAACTCGGCGATTTCTTCTTTAAGGTTCAACAAGTAATCAATATCGTCAAACCCGTTTTTCATATTATCCTTTTTGTAGGCATTAATGTCGAATTTTTCGGACTTACCTGTGGCTTTCAACGTGATGGTTTGTCGGTCGATGTCTACCTCAACTTCTGTTGTCGGGTCTTTTTCTACGGCAGCGAAGATTTCATCGACAAACTCAGCAGAGGCGGTTACAGGTAAAACGCCGATATTCAAGCAATTATTTTTGAAAATATCTGCAAAGAAGCTAGAGACTACACAACGGAAGCCATAATCATAGATAGCCCAAACGGCATGTTCCCGACTTGATCCCGAACCAAAATTTTTCCCTGCCACCAGTATTTTACCACTATAGGTAGGATCGTTGAGGACAAAGTCTGGCTTTGGATTGCCTTCTTTATCATATCTCCAATCCCTGAAGAGGTTATCCCCAAAACCTTCCCTTTCGGTAGCCTTGAGGAATCTTGCGGGGATGATCTGGTCTGTATCCACGTTCTCCGTAGGCAAAGGCACCACGGTGCTGGTCAATACATTAAATTTATCGTAAGCCATATTTTTTCTCTTTTATATTAAAATATATCCCTAGGATCTGCTATTTCTCCGGTTATCGCCACTGCGGCCACAGTTAAAGGACTGGCCAAAAGCGTTCGGGATCCAGGGCCTTGACGGCCTTCAAAGTTTCTGTTCGAAGTGGACACCGCATATTTTCCTGAAGGGATTTTGTCATCATTCATGGCAAGGCAGGCCGAGCATCCGGGTTGGCGCAATTTAAAGCCGGCTTCTTCCAAAATGGCAACCAAGCCTTCCTCTATGGCTTTCTTTTCCACTTCCCTTGAGCCAGGCACAATCCAGGCGGTGATATTGTCCGCTTTCTTTTTGCCTTTGACAAACTGGGCTACGGAACGGAGATCTTCTATTCTTCCATTGGTGCAGCTTCCCACAAAGACATAGTCAATTTTTTTTCCTTTCATGGGCTGTCCGGGCTGGAAGCCCATATATTCCAAAGATTTGAGGAAGGTGTTTTTGTTGCTGCCTTCCATGCCATCCGTGGTAGGAATACTTTCTCTAACCTTAATTCCCATGCCCGGGTTGGTTCCATAGGTGATCATAGGCTCGATGTCGGCAGCGTCATAGACGTATTCCACATCAAATTCAGCACCATCATCCGTTTTCAGGGTTTTCCAATAGGCGACTGCCTTATCCCAATCTTCTCCTTTAGGAGCATATTTTTTCCCCTCAAGGAAGTCAAAAGTAGTCTTATCGGGAGCTATCAGCCCTCCTCTGGCGCCCATCTCAATACTCATATTGCAGATGGTCATTCTGGCTTCCATGCTCAGGTTTTCGATGGCCGAACCGGCATACTCAAGGAAATAGCCTGTACCGCCACTGGCCGATATTTTGGATATGATATAGAGGATGATGTCTTTAGAAGTCACCCCTTTACCAAGCTCGCCGTTTACAGTGATCCGCATTTTCTTGGGTTTTGACTGCATGATACATTGGGTAGCAAACACCATCTCCACCTCTGAAGTGCCTATACCGAAGGCAATAGCTCCAAATGCGCCGTGGGTGGAAGTATGGCTATCTCCGCAGACAATCGTCATTCCGGGTTGTGTGATCCCCAATTCAGGTCCAATCACGTGAACGATCCCGTGGTGATCCGATCCTAAATCATGTAGTTCTATCCCATATCTGGCGCAGTTTTCACGCAGCCTTTCTACCTGCATTCTGGATAGCTGATCTTTGATGGTCTTGTCCTGATCTATGGTGGGAACGTTATGGTCCGGGGTTGCAATGGTTCTTTCCGGAAACAATACGGTATTCCCTCTTTTTTCTAGGTTTAGAAAAGCCACCGGACTGGTCACTTCATGGATAAAATGCTTATCGATGAAGAAGACATCCGGACCTTCGGGAACAGACTTCACTACATGAGCGTCCCATATCTTATCGAATAATGTTTTCTTTTCCATTAATTGGAGCCTTTTGTTTTGACTGGTATTTTATTTAGCGCATCTACAAATGCCTGCGCAGATGCCATTACTATATCTGTATCAGAGGCAAATCCATGGTAGGGTTTTCCCTCGTGCATCAGCCTCATGTGCGTCTTACAGGTATCGTCGCTTCCTTTTGTCATGGCCTGGATTAAGAATTCATCCAGATAGACTTGATGGTTGATCAGTTTTTTGATGGATTTGATTACAGCATCAACAGGGCCGTTGCCTTCAGCACTTGCGGTGAATGAATCTTTCCCTATTTTCAATGTGACGTCTCCCTTGACTACCTCTCCTTTGCTGTACGAGACTTTCTCCAAACTGATCAGAGAGATATCCTCCGCATATTTACCTATCAGGGTAAGTAAATCTTTCTTCCCGATGTCCCTTTTGGAATCGGCCAAAACTAAGAAGTCTTCGTAAATCGGATTCAGTTCCGCCGCTTCAAATTCAAATCCCAATAACGCCAAATGGTGTTTCAACGCGGCTCTTCCGCTTCTGGCAGTAAGCACGATGGTAGATTCCTCTACGCCCACATCTTTGGGATCTATTATTTCGTAATTTTCCCTATGCTTAAGCACTCCGTCTTGATGAATCCCGGAGGAATGCGCAAAGGCATTTCTTCCTACGATCGCCTTATTGGGCTGGATGGGCATATTCATCAATGTGGAGACCAATCTACTTGTTTCGTAGATTTTCGGCGTGTTGATGTGGGTGTGAACGGGGAGGTCTGTATGGCTTTTTATGGCCATGACCACCTCTTCCAAAGAGGTATTTCCAGCTCTTTCTCCTATGCCGTTGATGGTCACTTCCACCTGTCTTGCGCCTGCCTGAACTGCGGCAATGGTATTGGCGGTTGCCATCCCAAGATCGTTGTGGCAATGCGTCGCTATAATAGCTTGATCGATATTGGGGACGTTTTCCATTAGAAAACGCACTTTTTCTGCATATTGCGTGGGTAGGCAATAGCCTGTGGTGTCGGGGATGTTGATGATAGTAGCGCCGGCATCGATTACCGCTTCCACGATCTTGGCCAAATACTCATTTTCTGCCCTACCTGCATCTTCTGCATAAAATTCTACCTCACCTACCAATCCCTTTGCAAATGCTACTGCCTTTACTGCACGTTCCAGAATAGCATCCGGAGTGGATCTCAACTTATGCTGTATATGATAAGTCGAGACCCCTATTCCGGTATGTATTCTGCTTTTTTTAGCAAATTTTAAGGATTCAGCTGCTACTTCGATGTCTTTTTCAACTGCTCTTGACAAGGCGCAGATAATAGGTTCGGCTACGGATTTGGAAATCTCTCTGACAGAATTGAAATCACCAGGACTGGATATCGGAAACCCGGCCTCTATGATATCTACCCCCAGAGCTTCCAAAGCCCTGGCCACTATTATTTTTTCCCGGGTGTCCAATTGGCATCCGGGAACCTGTTCACCATCCCTAAGAGTTGTATCGAAAACCCATAGCTTTTCTGACATACCTTTTTTTAATTATTTTCTGGTCGCAATTTTCTGACGGTAGCACCTGCTTGCCACATTTCAGAGTCTCTGAGTTCTTTAAGTTCGGCTTCCAATTTCACCCTATAGTCGGATTTACTGTTGGACTCTATGGATTTGTTGGCTTCTTTGCCGCTCTTCACGCTTTCATAGAGTTGCTCGAATACGGGCTTTGTAGCGTCTCTGAAAGGCTTCCACCAATCCAAGGCTCCTCTTTGAGCAGTAGTGGAGCAGTTGGCATACATCCAGTCCATACCGTTTTCTGCCACCAAAGGCATCAAACTTTGGGTAAGCTCTTCCACTGTTTCATTGAAGGCTTCTGATGGTGAGTGGCCGTTTGCTCTTAATACATCATATTGCGCAGCAAAAATACCTTGGATAGCTCCCATGAGGGTGCCTCTCTCTCCAGTCAAATCAGAAGTAACTTCTCTATAGAAATCTGTTTCGAAAAGGTATCCTGATCCTACACCTATGCCCAATGAAATTACTCTATCTTTTGCCCTTCCGGTGCCATCTTGGAATATGGCATAAGAGGAGTTTAAGCCTCTGCCTTCAACAAACATTCTTCGTAATGAGGTACCTGATCCTTTTGGAGCCACCAATATCACATCAATATCCGCTGGGGGAATGATGCCGGTCTTTTCTTTATAGGTAATTCCAAATCCATGGGAGAAATAAAGTGCCTTTCCAGGGGTAAGGTGTTTCTTAACAGTTGGCCATAACGCGATCTGTCCAGCATCAGAGAGAAGAAACTGAAGAATAGTGCCTTTTTCACAAGCCTCCTCCAATTCGAAAAGTGTTTCGCCAGGAACCCATCCGTCAGCCACTGCCTTATCCCAGGTTTTTGAGCCTTTTCTTTGGCCTACAATCACATTGAATCCATTGTCTTTAAGATTAAGTGCTTGTCCAGGGCCCTGCACTCCGTATCCAAGTACGGCAATCACTTCATCTTTTAAAGTTTCCTGAGCTTTTTCAAGAGGAAATTCTTCCCTAGTTACTACATTTTCTTCAACTGTACCGAACTTCAGTTTCATAATTTTATAAGGTTTGATAATTGAGTTTTATAAATATTTATCTAATGTTTCCATTGGTTTTGCCACGGCTACTCTTCCAGACCGCACAAATTCCAAGATGTCGAATTCCTTCAAAATCATCAGCAATTCCTGCGTATCTTCTTTATGGCCGGTCATCTCGATGACCACAAAATCTTTCTCAGCGGATATAATCCGGGCATTATACTGCCTGATGACCTTTTCCAAACCCGGGTCGAGGCTACTAACAGGAATTTTATATAAGGCAATTTCTTGAAACACTACCTCGTCATCCAGGTAATAAAAGGCTTTTATTACATCGATTATCTTTTCTATCTGGCGAGCCAGTTGGATGACCTGTTCTTCCGTGGTAGTTACCTCTATGGTGATTCGGTAAATACCTTCTTCTCTGCTTTCTGACGCGGTAAATCCGTCGATATTGATTCCTCTTCGCGTAAAAATCAGTGTAATCCTACTAAGAATTCCAATGAAATTCTCAGTAAAAACTGAGATGGTGTATCTATTCATTTATTTTTATTATTTATCGTATGACCAATCCTAGACTCCTGATCGTGGGTGAAGCGATCAGAAGAAATGGTTGCTTGCTTGAATATATCCACTAAACCAGCCTAACTTCTTCAACAGAACAGCCGCTGGGTATCATTGGAAATACGTTGTCTTCTTTTTCCACCACTACTTCCAAGAAGTAAGGGCCGTCGTGCATGAACATTTCAGCTACCGCTTCTCCTAATCCTTCTCGACCTTTGACCTTTGTAGTCATGATACTGTAGGCTTCGGCTATTTTTTGGAAATCGGGATTATGTAGTTCAGTGAAGGAATATCTCTTATCATAGAACAACTGCTGCCATTGTCTTACCATTCCGAGGAAGTTGTTGTTCAATAAGACAATTTTAACAGGTGCCTTTGTCTGCATAATCGTCCCGAGTTCCTGAATGGTCATCTGAATGCCTCCATCGCCTACCACGCAGATTACCTGTCTATTGTAGTCATGAAGCTGTGCGCCAAGCGCTGCAGGAAGTGCAAATCCCATAGTTCCCAATCCTCCGGAGGTTACTTGGGTCCTAGAGGTTTTATAATCAAAATATCTCCAGGCCACCATTTGATGTTGGCCGACATCGGTTACAAGAATCGCATCGTCTGCTTTATACTCATTGATGAAACGGATCACTTCTCCCATGGTAAGGCCTGCTTTTGTTGGCGAAATGTCCTTGGCTACCACTACTTTCCTCTCTTCTGCATAAAGCTCACGGAATTGGTCCATCCATTCCTCGTGGGTATTTGGGCTGACGCTTTCTGTCAGTAGCTCGAGGCTGATTTTACAATCTCCCAACACGGCCGCATCACATTTGACGTTTTTGTTGATTTCAGCGGGATCCAGTTCCAAATGAACCACTTTCGCCTGTTTGGCATATCGTTTCAAGTCACCGGTAACCCTGTCATCAAAGCGCATCCCTATAGCGATCAATACATCACTTTGGTTGGTGAGCATATTGGGTGCATAGTTTCCGTGCATGCCAAGTTTTCCTGCATAGGAGGGATGGTCTTCCGAAAGCGCACCCGTTCCTAAAAGAGTACTGGCAGCCGGGATCCCCGTCTTATTGAGAAATTTTTCCAGTTCTGCTTCTGCTTTTCCTATGATAACGCCTTGTCCATAAAGCACAAGTGGCTTTTTAGCGTTGTTGATAAGTTCGGCTGCTTTGGCAATGGATTCCGGCTCGACCTTGGGGTATGGCTTATAGGACCTAATACTTAAGCAAGGCACATAATTAAATTCTCCCAAGCCATTTTGCGCATCTTTGGTGATGTCGACCAATACAGGTCCCGGTCTTCCAGTGCGCGCAATATGAAAAGCCTTTGCTATAGCAGGGGCAATATCCTCTACTTTACGAACCTGAATATTCCATTTCGTACCCGGCATAGAAAAACCTACCACATCTGTTTCCTGAAATGCATCGGTTCCCAATAGTTTAGAATCTACCTGCCCCGTGATACATACCAAAGGAGTACTGTCTATCATGGCATCTGCCAAGCCAGTGATCAAATTGGTGGCTCCAGGGCCAGAAGTTACCATACAGACACCGACTTTGCCGGAGACCCGGGCGTATCCCTGTGCGGCATGGATGGCTCCCTGCTCATGTCGGGTTAGAATATGTTGGATCTGATTTTCATAATCGAATAACGCATCATACACCGGCATGATGGCCCCACCGGGATACCCGAAAATAAATGAAGAATTTTCGGCCACTAACGATTTAATTACAATTTCGGCTCCCCTCACTCTTGAATCTTTCATAACTATTAAGCATTATCAGTAATACATCCTTCTGACGCTGTTGATACTAACTGCATGTACTTTTTCAACGTTCCTTTTAATGAGCTTAAATCCTTATTTGTCCAGGTTTTTCTCCTTTCCTCGAATTCTGCTGCGGAAATATTGCAGTTGATCTCCAAGGTTTCGGCATTGATAGTAATTAAGTCACCGTCTCTCAGAAGTCCAATCGGACCTCCCATATATGCTTCAGGAGTCACGTGGCCCACTACAAAACCGTGAGTGCCGCCTGAGAATCTTCCATCAGTAATAAAAGCCACATCGGCGCCCAATCCCGCTCCTATTATGATAGAAGTTGGTTTAAGCATTTCAGGCATACCCGGTCCGCCTTTAGGACCTACGTATCGGATTACCACCACATCTCCTTTTTGGACCTGTTTGTTTTTCATGGCATCGTTTGCCTCAGTTTCACTGTCATACACCCTTGCTGGGCCCGTAAAAAGTTTTCCTTCTTTGCCGGAAATTTTGGCGACAGATCCCCCTGGTGCCAGATTTCCATGAAGGATACAAAGATGTCCAGTTTCCTTTAGAGGTTGTTCTAATGGCCGAATAACACCTGTAGGGGAGGGTACCATCGCTTCTATTGAGGATAGGTTCTCCTCCAAGGTTTTTCCGGTCACAGTGAGACAGTCGCCATGTAGAAGACCGTTCTCCAATAAATATTTCATAAAGGCAGGAAGCCCGCCTTGTTGATGGAGGTCTTCCATCAGGTATTTTCCACTCGGTTTGAAGTCACCTAGCATCGGTGTTTCGTGGTTGATGCTTTTAAAGTCTTCTAAGGTAAAATCGACTTCTGCAGTTTTGGCGATGGCCAAGATATGGAGCACTGCATTGGTGCTGCCCCCGAGGGCAACTGCTACCCTGACGGCGTTTTCCAAGCTTTTTTTGGTGACAATGTCTTTAGGTTTAATGTCTTCAGCCAATAGATACTTTATGTACTCACCTGCATCTTCACATTCCTTCTGCTTCTCTGGAGAGGTAGCTGGGTTGGTAGAACTAAAAGGAAGAGATAATCCCATCGCCTCTATGGCAGAGGACATCGTATTGGCCGTGTACATGCCGCCACATGCCCCCGCACCTGGACAGGCATTCTTGATAACACCAGAATAATCTTCATCGGCGATGGTACACGCGATACGCTTGCCGTATGCCTCAAAAGCGGAAACTATATTCAACTTTTCACCTTTGTAATTTCCAGAACGTATCGTGCCTCCGTACACCATTATCGCAGGCCTGTTGACTCTCAACATCCCCATAACGGCGCCGGGCATGTTTTTGTCACAGCCCGCAATAGCAATAACACCGTCAAAAGAATGTCCGAGAATAAATGATTCGATGGAATCCGCAATGATCTCGCGGGAGGGGAGGCTATAACTCATTCCCTTGGTGCCCATCGAAATACCGTCGCTTATACCAATAGTATTAAAGACCAGTCCAGTTAGGTCAGCTTTTACAGTTGCTTTTTTGATTTCCTGGGCGAAATCATTCAAATGCATGTTACAGGGGTTGCTTTCATAACCGCAGCTTGCAATACCGACAAAAGGCTGTTTCAATTTTTCCTCAGATAATCCTGTGGCGTACAGCATGGCCATAGCTGCAGGATTCTCTTCATTTTGGCTGACTTCCCAACTGTGTCTCTTTAGCTTATTCATCTTTAGTTCTCTGGACTGATTACGACATGATTTAATAAAAAAAGTGCTTCATCAGATGAAGCACTTTATTGTTTGGCAAATTATATACAATAGTCTAGCGCTTCATCTATCTCTAAATGACAATGACAATGAGGCTAATGCTGACTATTCTAAACATTTCTATCTTGGGTTTTAATTCTTCTATGGTTTCCTTTTCATTTGATGGTACAATATTAAGATTCTAATTCGAGACTTACAATATTTAATTTCTTTATTTTATTTGAATAAAAAATTATAATAGTCCTAAATATTGTAGAACGCAAATATTAAATTCCTGTTTTTAGTATTTTCAAATATAATTTGATTAAAAAATTAAAATTTTAAATATTTCGAAATTTTATTCTGATTGTGGATAATATCAATTTTTAAACTCGGAATTGATATTATATCAAGCTTAAAGCGCAATTTTTGTTTTTTTAGTAAAGAAATACGCCTATAAAAGATTCTCCTTTTTTAAAGGGATCCAAGCTGTTTTTCCTAGTTTTGTATCCCTAAACTATTTTATACGGCAATGCTCCTTTTTCCCAATGCAAAAATAAATCTGGGCCTTCGGATTACAGGCAAGAGAAAAGACGGGTATCATGACATAGAGACCTGTATGTTTCCGATTCCTCTGTATGATGCATTGGAAATTATTCTCGCCAATAAGACGTCCTTCGGCTTTTCTGGAATCTCCATTCTGGGGGATGCAAAGGACAATTTGATCTTAAAGGCGTATCAATTGTTGAAAAAGGACTTCAACGACTTGCCGCCCATTGCTGTTCATCTTCACAAGGCAATACCCGTTGGGGCAGGTTTGGGAGGAGGTTCGGCCGATGCGGCATTCGCTTTGAAATTGATGAACAACCTGTTTGACCTGATCTTAGAAGATTGGTTCTTAGAGGACTATGCCGCACAACTAGGCAGTGATTGTCCGTTTTTTATTGAAAATGCCCCTAAAATCGCTACTGGAAGAGGGGAGATCCTGTCTCCTATTGACCTTGACCTGACTGGCAAATGGTTGGTCTTGGTCAACCCCAACCTGCATATCAGCACTAAGGAAGCCTACGCGGGAGTTTTCCCCAAGAAACCCACGGAAGATCTAAGGGAAATATTGGCGGACACTTCAGTATGGAAGGATCGGCTAAAGAATGATTTTGAGGACAGTATTTTCCAGAAGTACCCCTTGATCCAATCTATTAAAGAGTCACTTTATGAACAAGGGGCTTTTTACGCCGCTATGTCGGGATCGGGATCCACTGTTTTCGGCTTGTTCGATCAGGAGCCTGAAATGAGTTTTTCAGGAAAAGGATATTTTGTATTTAAAGTTGGAATGTAATATCACTGGGCTAAGGTTGAAGTTTTTTTAACGTCTCCAGTTTACTGCATCCTCAGCAGTTGCTTTGCCTTTCTTCTTTTGTAGATATAGTTGAACAGCGGATAAAGACATACCGCCAGTAAAATGATCAGTGTGCCCAAATAGAATCCGCCGGTCATTTTCTCCTTTTCACCAAAAATTAATACTGCAAGGATGATCCCATATACCGGCTCGAGGTTGACGGTGAGGTTAACGGCAAAGGCCGTTAATCTTTTCATCAGCTCCACGGAAACGGAAAAAGCATACACCGTGCAGAATCCCGCCAATAGAAAAAGCCAAACCCAGTCCATTGTCGTCGGGATGAGCTGCAACTCCTCTCCGGAATAAAAAAGCTGGTAGCAGAACAATGCCAGTACAGAAAAGAGACAGGCTCCCAACATTTCATAAAAGGTGATGATATAGGGGTTGCCCCTTTTGGTCAAACGGCTATTGATCACCATAAAACATGCTCCCAGTAGTGCTGAGCCTACGGACATCACCAGCCCAAGCCAGTAGTCGAGTTCAAAACTGAAAATAATCACCAAACCAACGATGATGACTAAGCCTAGGAGTACTTCGTACCACTTTACTTTGGTCTTGTTGACCATTGGCTCAATAAAGGCGGTCCAAAAAGAGGCGGTAGCCAAACCGGCCAGACAGACAGAAATATTGGAAACTCTTGCCGCACCAAAGAACAGCAACCAATGAAGGCAGATGATGCCTCCTGTTGCCAGAATTTTTA
>DATGMS010000014.1:0-5487 GCA_035307285.1 Cyclobacteriaceae bacterium | reverse complement strand
GCGCCGGCTCCAATCAAAATTGCGACCTTTTTTCCCTGATTCAGCACCTCAGCTGCCCTTATTAATTCTTCATCCGCGGGAATAGCATGTGATTTGGGATAGCCCATCCCGGTAAAAACGCTTCCATGTTCCCTTGGCGGCTCCTTTTCAGCCTTCTCCTCTTGTACATCATTAGGAACGATCACCGCTGTTACGGTACGTTCAGCTTGGGCTATTCGTAAGGCGCGGTCAATTACCTGCCTTGCCTGACCAGGATGCGTCACCATTTGTACGTAGGCTGAAGCCACGTCCTTGTACAAGGAGATCAAATCGACTTCCTGCTGATAGTTGCTTCCTAAGGAAATCTGCTTCTGCTGGCCGATGATAGCCACCACTGGTTGGTGATCCAGTTTTGCATCATATAAGCCATTTAACAAATGAATCGCTCCGGGCCCGGAAGTTGCCAAACAGACACCCGTTTCGCCAGTAAATTTTGCATGGCCACTGGCCATAAAGGCAGCCATCTCCTCATGTCTTGCTTGAATAAAACGCAAATTTTGTGAGCGGTTCAAGGCTCCTAGCAGGCCGTTGATGCCGTCACCCGGATAGCCGTAAATTCTGCTCACCCCCCAATCGGACAAGCGCTGAAGTATAAAATCGCTGACATTCATAATCGTGTGGTTGATGGATTAATAATCAATAAGCCATTGCGGTATTTGTATTCTACTCGTTCAGAAAACAGAAGCTAAAAACATTCCAATGTGAATAGGATGAAGGCTTTTACTTATGGTATCACTCATTCCGTCCCAGTCGCATTTGTCAATGCAAAACATTGGTGGGAGAAAAGTGGGCGATGCATTTGATTGGGGAGAAAAAACTACAGATGAAAAGCCTATATTTGTTAAGGGCTGACGATGATGCTTTAGGTTTACCAACTCAGAATGGATTTATCACTAAGAGGTACTATTGAAAAGACATTGGGGCAAACGATCCCTGATGAAATGTTTGACAAGTTAAAGGAACTGTCTTTTGAAAAATCCTTTGATAAAAAACATCTTTTAGCGGAAGCTGGCACCATGTGCAATTACCAATATTATATCCTCCAAGGCTCCTGCTTTTCTTATTATATCAATGAAAAAGGGGATAGAAAAGCAATACAATTTGCACTTGAAAACTACTGGATCACTGATGCAAACAGCTATTTCACCTGCAAACCAGCAGTGTTTGATATCGAAACGCTGGAGCCAACCAAAGTGGTAATGTTGAACCGCCAAAACCTAGAGCTGCTTTGCGAGGCCTATCCTTTATACGATCGTTTTTTCAGGATCCTTATCCAAAACTCGTTAGCAGCATTACATTACCGCATTGCCAAGACCAACAGCGAAACCGCGGAACATCGGTACCTGGAATTTGCCCAAATGTTCCCGCAATTCGTGCAGCGAATTCCCCAGTATCTCATTGCCTCCTACCTCGGCATTGCGCCGCAATCCCTTAGCCGGATCAGGAAGGAAATTGCGTTGAAGGAATAGAAAGAGTCTTTCACGGAAAGCAAAAAACATAAAACAAATGCGGAGAAGAAAAACCAAGGAGCAATTAACATTAAATCTTCTTTAGTTTACGGGCTTACGACGCTCCGAAAAATGCGAAATCATCCGCACAAGCCAGTAGGAAAACCAAGAGTATCGCTGAAGTTGGCAGCGAAGTAGATTTTCGGCCTTACCAAGAAATGCCTGTCTTTATTAACATAGGTGAACGATATCCCTTTTTGTATACCCGATCTTTGTAGTGTAATAATTAAACAAACTAAACAATATAATCATGGACACTACAACATCAAAAACTACTTGGGTACTTGACCCTACGCACAGTGAATTATTATTTAAAGTAAAACACCTGATGATCACCAACGTGAAAGGTGAATTCAGAAGCTTTAATGCCTCTCTTGAAAGCGTAGGTACAGACTTTAGCAAAGCAAAAGTAACCGCCACTGTAGATGCAGATTCCATCTTCACCAACAATACCGACCGTGACAACCACTTGAAGAGTGCGGATTTCTTCGACGTGGAAAATCACAAGGAGCTGACTTTCGAGGGTACGTCCTTTACTAAATTAGACGACGACAACTATCAGTTGAAAGGCGATCTTACCATCAAAGGCGTTACAAAAGAAATCAGTCTCAACGTTGAATTTGGGGGTATGGCGAAAGACCCTTGGGGAAACGAGAAGGCCGGATTCTCCATTAGCGGCAAATTCAACCGCAAAGACTGGGGATTGAACTGGAATGCCGCACTGGAAGCTGGGGGGGTGATGGTAAGTGATGAAGTCAGAATCAACGGCGAGGTACAATTTGTGAAGCAGTAACCACCATGATCAGAAGGGGTTGCAAGGCCAAATAACCCAGCAACCCCTTTGAAATCTTTTAACCAATCCATTAAAACCATCTATTATGGATAGCAGAATCTTAGGATTACACCATATCACGGCCATAGCCGGAGATGCACAGCGCAACTACGACTTTTATACGAAAACGCTGGGCTTGCGCATGGTCAAGAAAACCGTAAATTTCGATGATCCCCAGACCTATCATTTCTACTTTGGCGACGAGGTCGGAAGTCCCGGAACCATCCTGACCTTCTTCCCCTGGAAAAATGTGAGGCAGGGCAAAAATGGAGCAGGCATGGCTACAGAAATCGGTTATGCAGTTCCCACAGGCAGTTTGGAATTTTGGAAGAAACGCTTTGAATCCTTAAATGTTGCCCACGGAGTTATTGAGGAGCGGTTTGACGAAAAACTTCTCCCCTTTCAGGATCCAGATGGTCTTTGGCTGAGCTTAATCGAGACTAAAAATCCAGATAGCCGCAAAGGCTGGGAAATCAATGACATTAAAGCCGATGTGGCACTCAAGGGTTTTCACACAGTGACTTTAACCCTGAACAACATTAAAGCTACCGCTTCGGTGTTAACGGAGATCTTTGGTTATCGCCAAGTGGAGCAAGATGGCAATATTTACCGCTACCAAACCGATACGGTAGAAAATGCCGCATTGGTTGACCTGTTGGAATCTCCCGGAGCCCAAAGGGGTCTCAACGCCGGTGGCACCAACCACCACGTGGCATTCCGCGTTGAAAATGAGGATATTCTAATGGCTTTTCGGGAGAAAATCTTGGCAAGCGGCCTCCATATTACGGAGAAAATCAACCGAGACTATTTCTTCTCCCTGTATTTCCGTGAACCAGGAGGGGTCCTATTTGAAATCGCCACCGACAATCCAGGATTTGCGACCGACGAAACCGTGGATGAACTGGGAACTTCCCTTCGTCTTCCGAATCAATACGAGTCGATGCGGGCGGAAATAGAGAAAGGATTACCTGAATTGAATCTATAAACAAACAACCATGCACAGTTTAAATTTTCAAAAAGCCGGGGCAGCCATAGAAGAGGCCGATAAAGCACTGCTCATGGTCCATGGGCGCGGTGGCAGCGCCGAAGATATACTCCGCTTGGCGTCACATCTCCATACAGAGGATTATGCCTTGTTGGCTCCACAAGCGACTAATCGTACCTGGTACCCGTTTTCCTTTATGGCCGTGCCAGAGCAAAACGAGCCCTGGCTAACTTCTGCACTTGACATCTTAGCCGAACTTGTCGAGCAATTGGTGGAAACGGGGTTCAAGAAGGAAAATATTTACTTTCTAGGTTTTTCACAAGGGGCATGTTTGACCTTGGAGTATGTCACCCGTCACGCGGCACGATATGGCGGGATTGTGGCCTTTACAGGTGGCTTGATAGGCGAGGAGATCAATCTCCATAACTATTCTGGAGATTTTGCCCAGACCCCGGTGTTTATAGGAACAGGTAACCCCGATGCCCATGTGCCGGTGAAACGGGTGCTAGACACCCAAGATATATTGAAGAAAATGAACGCCAACGTGATGCTGGAGATTTATAACAACAAGCCCCATTCGATCTCCTCGGATGAAATCGCTCAGGCGAATGCTTTTGTATTTGACGCTGGATGATTTATCAATCGACCCAATGATGCCTTAGCTTTAAAGTTCCGAAGGCAATTTGGACATAGAAGAATGTCCTTAGCCGCTTCGAGGCTTGGTGGCTGTAAAAACGAGGGGTGATAAGAGGAAGCAGACCGAAGGCCTGAGACGGAAAAAATGTTTACGAAAACCATATAGAAGTTGTGGATCAGGCGCTGTGGACCGTCGCCATAACCATTCTCCAATTCCCAAAATATAAGTACCCACACCCAATAAAAAACCCTATGTTTACCATCACACGCATCTACGCTGACGAGCATGGCGATAGCCATTTTGAAGACATTGACCTTCCTTTAGAAGAAGAGGGGGAGATCGGCTCCCTTTCTGAAAAGATCCCTGCCAAAGAGGTGATCTTCAGAAAGGTGAAGCCAAGCTATGATTATGATTTTCACACCGCGCCACAGCGGCAGTTCATCATCCTTTTAGACGGAGAAATAGAAATTGAAACGTCTCTAGGCGAAAAAAGAATTTTTAATGGAGGCAATATCCTGTTGATGGAGGACACGGAGGGCAAAGGCCACAAAACCCGAAACCTACAGAACATAGAGAGGAAGTCGGTTTTTATTGCGCTTTAGGGTGATATCTTTAAGGTTTACTACTTTGTCACCCGAAAAGGCGTATGCTAACCCTTCCCAAGCTGGCGACTAGCTCTTCAAAATAGTAATGCTACTCCAATAACCTTTGGATCTGTGCGTATTGAAGAAGCATAATGGTTTTGCAATCTTTAATTTCACCTGTATCTACCATTGCGCAAGCCTGCCGGAAATCCAGCTCCAGCACTTCAATATCCTCCCCTTCTTCTTTCAGGCCTCCCCCTTCGCTGGACTTCATATCCTCGGAATAAGCAGCGACGTAGAAATGGAGCATTTCGGTTACGGATCCCGGTGTAGTATAGGCTTCAAAAACTTTTTTTAAATGGGTAATCTTATATCCGGTTTCTTCCTCGGTTTCCCTTCGAACCGCATCTTCTGGTTCTTCTCCATCAAGTTTTCCCGCACAGGCTTCGATAAGTACCCCATTCTTATTGCCATTTAGATACGTAGGCAGCCTGAACTGCTTGGTTAGGATGACGGTCTTCTTATCAGCATTATATAATAGAATGGTCGCTCCGTCGCCCCGGTCATAAACTTCTCTAGTTTGGCCTTTTATTTCCCCGTTGCTGCTTTCGTATTCATAGGTGACCTTCTTCAAGGCATGTTTGTATTCAGAAAGAATTTTAGCTTGCGTTATATTTAAATTTTTCATAGTTCGGAATAAGTCTTGGTCCACAGACATAATCCTCCCAAAAACATGCCTATTTTTCAGATGCTTTTATCAATTCTTCTAATCAAACCTTCGGTGCGCCCCTGTCATTTCTCCATGAGAGTTGATTGCTACGAAGGTCATCAAAGCAATAGCAGCTAATATCAGTGCAAAAACCACCCCCCACCTTCTGACCGGAAGACCTTTATTTTCAAAA
>DATGMS010000013.1:0-7500 GCA_035307285.1 Cyclobacteriaceae bacterium | reverse complement strand
CCTTGGGGTTCTTCTGGTGCCAGTAGTTTTTCTGCATCCTTTTTAGCCTTTGTAGCCTTATATTCGGCCTCAGCTATTGTTTGTTTGTGGTAGGCGATCCGTGCTTCTTCTTCAAGCTTTAGCTCTTCAGAACTTTTATTTCGACCAGGGACATGAACATCATTTGACATAACACTTAGGTTTTATGAACTCATATTGTATTCATCTCTTGTAATAGCAACAATGGGTAAGCAACACAAAAGTTGACAAAGCATAACTTTCCATGGCAGTTTGATTTATCGTGAAGAGGTCACATGTAATATAGACTATGCCGGATCAAATTAAAACTTACTGAGAAAGTCCAACGGTCTTGAAATTATCAGATGTGCTGCAAACCCCTCTTTGAAGGTGCTAACTTGACCAGACTCAGTGCTTGTAATATATCCAAATCGCACCCCACCCTGCAGGCCCTCAAGCAATTCCCCATTTTCATCTATTCCGTTAATAAAATAAATAGGTAAAAATATACTAAGTTTATTACTATCAACCCCCATGGTTACTGAAGGAGAAATGGCAATTAGATTTTTTTCATTTTGATTGAGAATATTTCGACGATATTCAAAGCTTAGGTTATGAGTTGTTCTTTTTGTTGGCTCCCCAAATGCCAAGGTTTTAGTAAAGAGGTTACCAGTAGTACCAAAGGGTACATTAAACGTTAATTCATCTGAGGCGCTGTAGCTTTCACTAAAGTTATAACTTAGTGCTACATAGCCGGCCACTTTAAAAGCGGTACCTAGTGATTTTATTAAAGAGACGGTAACCGTAGGAGTGATGAATGCCTCATTAACAGACGCGAGCCTAACTGAGTCCGTGCTATAGGAAAAAGACGTCTGCGTAAATCCCGGTCGAAAATTCACCAAAATAGGCTGTTTAAATTTTCTTGCTTCAAAAGCATTTAAAGCAGCTTTCTTTTCTTGGGCGGTGCCTTTTTTATAAATATCCAAAAGACCGACGGTACGCGAATCCTCAATGTTATTTCTGTCTGCATATTCTTTTATGACCTCGTTTAATTGAGATATTTCACTTAAACCTAATTCATATTGGGGTTTCCAAAAGATTTTCTGCAGATTAAATTCTATAGTTGTTCCCGGACTTATTCCCGATAAACTCAATGGTGTAGCTTGGTTAGCACCTTTGCCAATTTTCTGGTCAATAGATAATCCTCCACTCCACCTTGAGTTGAATCTTCCTTGAAATTCTATTCTTCCATTTACTCCTTCTTCAAAAAAGGAAGATATTGATACATTTGATATAAAATTGGAAATACTACCTGCTCCAAAAGGCGAGAATGATTGAGTGCCAATTTCATTAACCGTTAGATTTGCATGATCACGAACTTCCTTGACAAAGCCCAAATCCTTCTCACTTAGCAGTTGATTTTGGGCTATGGCGTTAGATACATTCAGTAAAAACAAAGCTAATAATAGTGACTTTGGTTTCATTTTATTTCGGTTAAGGTAAATATGAACGGGGCGCCGTCTCGTTCTCCTGGAGCATATTCTTTATCAATTTTCAATGGCGGGAACCCGTCATTTGCTGGTACTACAAGTGCTTGTATGTTGGCCTTTGCAGGCTGTGAACCAGTAAATACATGCCACTCAAAAATGTAAGTTGTATTAGGCAAGAGCTGAGCAGAACCCTCATCATTTTCTGTCAGACTCAATAATACGTTATTATCTTCCCGTATCTTAACTGTTATATGGCAATGCTTTGCTACGGTTTTGATATGTATGTTCATCGCAGAGAAACCTTGGGGATTTTGTTAATTAATGCATCTGTACTGGCATGTGATGTGGTGTATAGAAATTACTATCTCAAATTTTTGATTCAGGTAGTAGATCCATCCATTGCTATTCAGGACGTTTTCGATAAATTTGATCATCGTCTCTTTACAACCAAACGATCTTTTTCAGCCGAAACGATTTGAAGGGTGTCGATTTCATTATCATGTTCCAGTTTTAAGCATCCCAGTTCGTCCAGCTCCCATTGGCCATTTTGTTCTACAGGGCAATCGCCGGATCCAAGCTTTATTTCAATTAAAGCGTGGTCTCGCTTTAGCTCAAAGCCAGATCGACCCCTGGAACGTGGGAAGTGAAAAGAAGCAGGGCGAAAAACTAAACTTCCTTCATTGTCCTCTTCGTGGGAATGCATCCAACGGCCTGGAAGAATTTCATTTATATATTTTAGGTTCATGTTTGTTCTTTTAACAAATTCTCTCTAGCCTCCACTAGACCGGTTCTATACATCATGATTTGTGATTTGATCCGTTCACCTTGTTCAGGTGTAAATTCAGTCATCCATTCGTCATCAACATAGTTCATAAAGTTGTGAATTGGTGCAAATTCATCCTCCTTACATGCCCCGTGTCTTTCACCTTTTGGGGGCTTGCCGTAATTAGGACTTGAATGGGCAACGGTGTCATTGCAGTGATCGCCAAAGCCAGTACATCCGTCTTGGAACGTATGGTATAATCCCAACCAGTGCCCGACTTCATGTACAGCGGTATTTCCTAAATTAAAAGGAGCAGCATTGCCTCCCGGTAATGACTCATCAAGAACCACTACTCCGTCCATAACCGGATCGCCAGCCAGGTCAAAAGGGAAGGTTGCCCAGCCTAATAATCCAGGTTGAAGTCCACCAGTATAAAAATTTAAGCATTTATTAGGATCCACAGATAAGCTTGATTTAGCCTCTCTTTCGGAAAAACTTCTGTGTCCCATATAGTACCAGTTATAATTATTAGTAAAGGTTACGTCACCTTCATCATAGGCGAATTTTATCCCATAGTTAGAATAAGCACCGTTTAGAATTTCAACCTGCTGGTCACGTTGCACTTTGGTTATCAGTCCGCTTGATCCATAGCAAAGGTGATGGAATTTGATAGGTATGGTTAATTGGGAAAACGAAAGGCGGTTTCTTCTGTTTTTTAATATTTCATCGTCAACCCTTGCAATCTGGATTGGAGTTGGGATTGAGGTTGCACATCCTCGGCCTTTTCTAGTAAAATCTCCTTGATCTTTAAAATCTTTGTGATTTATTGTAAATGCCATATTTTGTTAGGTTTAGTGAATCAACAACATGGTGTATTTGAAGAAAAGTATCCTGGCTTATATTCAATTTAGTTCAACGAAAATTTAGATGTAGGTGTCCTGAATATTTCTGTTTTGTGGTAAAATAGCTTAAGCTCTTAAGCTAGCACAGTGCCGAACCCTTCAACTCCATTCTCGAAAGCAGCTATAATTTTTACATCATGCATTTTGACCCATTTATACTGATCACGGAGAGAAATATAAGAAAATATTTTTTCTTTATAGCTAATGTCGATATATGGTCTTGTCAATTGTTGATATTAGTGGGTGGATAAAGTGGATTGAAGTCCAGTGATGGTGATCTGGTTAGGAGTTGTAGACGGAGATAGTCGCCCAAGCAGGTCTTCTTTTAGGTCCGAAATTGACGGAGAATAGAGATAGACGGGGTGTGTCCCAAATGGGGATCAGGGAGTTGATAATTCTGCTGTTCTATTACCACAATCTAGGTGGAAGACATAGAAGTTCTCCGTTCC
This sequence comes from Cyclobacteriaceae bacterium, assembly GCA_035307285.1. Taxonomy (GTDB): domain Bacteria; phylum Bacteroidota; class Bacteroidia; order Cytophagales; family Cyclobacteriaceae; genus DATGMS01. The sequence continues at coordinate 3,899 of DATGMS010000013.1, read as the reverse complement.
CGATGGCAGTACATCTCCAGAATTGCAATCAATAAGACCTAAGACAATAGGAAAGTGTATAAATGCTTAATTTTATAGGTTTAACAGTTAAAAACTTTAAACATCTCAACCAATTTAACTTCTCAACTTAAGATATTTCAACAACCTAAAAATCAATTCTTTAATTACCATCCGCCAATTTACCGTCTTATCTGTGACAGCGTAAAATCCGGAGAAGAAACAACATTGCTTTTATTGAGGTTTCTATCCTGAACCTGTACATCAATCTTAAGCGTATCGTTTCTAAAAATGGAATTCCATCCTAGGGAGAGCATGGAGTATTTAATCGTCCCTTCAATCGCCCTGCCCTTCTCATCGGTTAGAATCCGGGGAAACCTTCCGTTAAAGGTGGAATAAAATGGAGGACCGGAAAAATCGTATTCTGTATAGTTCCCGCCTCTTTTGATAAAGAATTTGATGAAGATATTGTATTGGTCTGGATTAATCTTCACCCATATGGTGTCATTAACTATTTCTGTGCCTACCAACGGCCGAATTACCCAATCTCTGTCATTAAACAACGGCGCTTCGGGTGGGCGGGTGCCATAGGTTACAAGGTCCCCGTTGGGATGGGTTTGAAAGTTTAACGGATTAAAGGGCGGGTCTACGTCCCGCGGACTCAAGCCGAGATCTCCTTCGGCATCTCTGAAATCAACGGAGACCATCAAGGTGTCGGAGGTATTGGTCTCGATAAACTCCAAACTGTTAAAGGTGATATGGGGTACCGAAGGGAAATCATCGGGAGGGGATACACAGCCTACAGTACAAGCTGCCGCAAACAATAATATATATAGATAACTTTTAACCTTCATATTGATGGAGTAAATTTACAATTAATATCGGTATATAAAAATGATAAGAATTGCCAACAAACTATTAAAACGATGGATTATTTCAAAAGTTTTTCTGAAAAATTAAGCCGCCTGGAAGGGTTTGATTTTGAGGAATTGGCAATGAAGATTTTTCAGTTCCAGGCACACTATAATAGCGTCTACCGGGCCTTTATAAAAGCAAGGAATATTGATCCGAGCAAGGTTGTTGAAGTCAAGCAGATCCCTTTTCTTCCCATTCAGTTTTTCAAATCACATCAGGTGGTAAGCGGCGATTTCCATGAATTTAAGCAGTTTTATTCCAGCAGCGGTACTACAGGGGCGATCACCAGCAGGCATTATATCTGGTCTGAAGCTTTTTATCTTGACCATGCCCGCAGGATTTTCGAGCGTCAATATGGATCTTTGGGAGATTACCACGTTTTAGCACTATTGCCTGCTTATCTGGATAGGCAAGGCAGTTCTTTGGTAGCCATGGCGGATCATTTTATTAAACTGAGTGGGTCGGGACATTCCGGGTTTTATTTGTACAACCACCAAGAGCTGATTGAAAAATTATTGGTCCTGCAAAACAGTCCCAAGAAGATCCTGTTAATTGGTGTGACTTTTGCGCTGTTGGATCTTGTCCAGAATGAACTGCCTGAAATGTCCAATTTGATCGTGATGGAGACGGGGGGGATGAAAGGTCGTAGGAAGGAGATGATCCGAGAGGAAGTCCATGAGATCCTTTGCAAAGGACTTGGAGTAGATGAAATCCATTCTGAATATGGGATGACCGAACTGATGTCGCAGGCTTATTCCCCTGGTGGAGGCAAATACAATCTACCGGGAAGCATGAGGATATACTTAAGGGATACCCATGATCCTTTTTCCATCAGTAACAGGACACAAGGGGGGATTAATGTTATAGATTTGGCCAATTTTCATTCCTGTTCCTTTATTGAAACACAAGATTTGGGGAGAGTTGATCAGGAAGGAGGCTTGGAGATCTTGGGAAGGTTTGACAACAGTGAAATCCGCGGATGTAATTTAATGGTCAATTAGTTTTGTATTGCTTAAGGAAAGTGACATATTTGACTTAGAAAAAATAAAGAAAATGAGAAGAATAGCAGTAGTATTAATGGCCTTTGCCTTATTGACGATGGGCGCCTGTGCATCAAGCAAACCTTGTCCCGCTTATGCCAAAGCAATGGACGACACTGAGGCAAGAGGATGAAAAATACGCTGACTAATAGTCGGCGTATTTTTTTATATCTTGTAGTGAAATGCGCGCATCTCCAAGAATCATCAGCCTTTCTACGACGTTTCTCAGCTCCCTGATATTGCCAGTCCAAGGGATTTCCTGTAGACGGGCCATGGCGTCCTTGTCGATCTTCTTTTTGCCAGTGCCATACTCTTTGGCAAGATCCTGTAAAAATCTTTCTACCAGTAAGGGGATGTCTTCCTTACGGTCCTTAAGAGGGGGGACCTGAATCAAGATCACACTTAATCTGTGATATAGATCCTCCCTAAAGTTACCTAATTCAATTTCTTTTTTTAGATCCTTGTTGGTGGCGGCCAATACCCTTACATCCACCTTGATGTCCTTGTCACCGCCAACCCGGGTAATATGATGCTCCTGTAGCGCACGCAAAACCTTGGCTTGAGCAGACAAACTCATGTCTCCTATCTCGTCCAGAAATAATGTCCCTCCAGTAGCCTGTTCAAATTTCCCGATTCTTTGCTTCACGGCAGAGGTGAAGGAGCCTTTTTCATGGCCGAATAATTCACTCTCAATAAGTTCAGACGGAATTGACGCGCAGTTAACCGCCACGAAAGGAGAACTCGCTCTGTTGCTTTTTTGATGAATCCAATGCGCCACAAGCTCTTTTCCCGTTCCATTTTGTCCGGTGATCAATACCCGAGCATCAGTAGGGGCTACTTTTTCAATAGTGTCTTTAACCTGTTGTAGCGCCTGGGAATTGCCTACCATGTCGAGCTTTCTGGAGAGCTTCTTTTTAAGGACCGCTGTCTCCGACATCAGATTTTTCTTCTCCAAGGCGTTTCTGACGGTCAACAAGAGACGGTTAAGATCTGGAGGTTTGGGAATAAAATCGAAAGCCCCCTTTTTAGTAGCTTCGACAGCTGTTTCAATCGAACCGTGGGCAGAGATCATGATAAACTGCGGAGCCTTATCCATGGCATTGACTTTGTCTAACACTTCGATGCCGTCCATTTTTGGCATTTTGACATCACAAAGCACCAGGTCAAACTCCTGTTCTTCAATCATCCTTACGCCTTCCTCGCCGTCTTGGGCTTCAAAAATCTCATATTTTTCGTACTCCAATATTTCTTTTAAAGTAGCTCTGATGATTTTCTCATCGTCTATGATCAGTATTTTAGACATACGGTATAAAATGTTTAAAAGTAAAAAGTGCAAGCCTATAAGCCGGGTTCTGTCTCCTTCCTTATTGGACAAACCGGTCAGGAAGGGTGCCTATCATTTATCTAGCTCCAGCCTCACGGCGGGAGTCCATCGATCTACCCACCCTGATTTCCGGTCGAAACCGGATTGAACGAGCAGCTCTTTAATCAGGGCCTATTTGATCTTTCAACCCATAAGGTTTACCTCGCAATATCGATCACCCGATATCCGGTGGGCTCTTACCCCACCTTTTCACCCTTACCCTGCCAAGGCGGGGCGGTATATTTTCTGTGGCACTTGCTGTGACTGTACCGTCTCCGGTACAGCCCCTTCCTGTTAGGAAGTATGGTGCTCTATGTTGCCCGGACTTTCCTCTCTCCCGAATAACTCAGGACAGCGACAGGCCAGCTTGCACCTGCAAAAATACCTTTTTAATCTGAATTATAGCTATCTATAAAAACTTTGCCCCACTCAGCTGCGAGACGTTTTTTGCTATTGCTCGTCAGTTTCAATCCTTTGTAGCTTAGAGTAAATCATGCAAAAAGTATTAACTTTGCATCAGATAATAAATAATTGGAGAAGATGATACTAGTGGGAAAGGCGGTATTAAGCGATGACATTAAGGA
>DATGMS010000012.1:0-7014 GCA_035307285.1 Cyclobacteriaceae bacterium | reverse complement strand
ACGGGGAAGCCAAAGGGACTGAAGTAATGGACCTGTTGGGTTTTCAAGAAGACAAGAATATCCCGGTTGGGTTGATACGGATGACTCAGCGGACCCAGGAGCTGATGGTAGCCAATGACCTGAGACAAAAAAAACTGCTTTCGGAGGTGGGTCTATTGGAGGAGCAGGGAGTAAAATCCTTCGTGATCTTGCCCATTACACTAAGTGATAGCTATTCCATGACCATCTATTTAGAAAATAGCTTTGGGGCGAACGGGTACCAAAAGGAGCAGATGAAATGGATCCGCATAACGGCCAATCAGGGTGCCGTGGTCATTGAAAATGCCAGAACCCACGAAAAAACCGTAAAGCTGAATGAAAAGATCCAAAAGGAGATGGCAGAAAAACAACTGCTGGCCTCCCAGATCGAAGCCCAAAAAGATGCCCATCTCCGGCAGTTGATCGATACGCAGGAAAGTGAGCGAAAAAGGATAGCCGGGGATCTGCACGACAGTCTTGGTTCTCTGTTATCCGGCATCAAGTTGCGCTTTCATGGCTTGAAGGATTTGACGCCACTGGGCCAGCCTGAACAGGAGCCGCTCTACCGGGAGATGCTCTCCCAGCTGGACGAGGCAGTAGAAGAGGTCCGTCGGATCGCCCACAACATGTCACCGGTATCCCTGCGCAGGTTTGGCCTTCAGAAGGCGCTCCAGACCCTGATAGAACAGATCAATGCCAGTGCCCGGATGGAAGCAGACCTTCAATTGCTCGGCTTGGAGCAAAGGCTACCTGAGCAATTGGAACTGACGGTTTATAGGATTTGTCAGGAATTGGTACAGAATGCCCTTAAGCATGCAGGGGGCAGCCGGCTCCGTGTGCAAATCATCCAACATCCGGACATGCTGAATGTCATGGTAGAAGACAATGGGCTGGGCATGAATATCGATAACGTGAAGCCGGGCTTTGGTTTTGTGGCGATCCAAAGTAAGGTCAAGCTGTTACAGGGCGATTTTACCATCGAAAGCCAACCCGGCAAAGGCTTCACCGCCATCGTGGATATCCCTTTGTGAGATCGGCCCACTGTGAGGAAATGTTGAACGGCCAAATCGTTAAGTCCTTAAACTGTAGAATCGATGAACTGTTGAATTGATAGACCGTACATGGGTTTAGCTAGTGCCCAAATCGGTATTAAAAAATCTAGGCGACCTTTTTATAGCGTTCAAAAGACCCTGAGTCCTAAGATATGTTCTTTAAAGAGGAATATTCTAACCACATTGGTGGTTGATGATATGATACAAGACCTATGTGCCTGTTCTCCTACATTTGATTGCTTGGCTTGAGGCTGCTTCACAGAAATAAAAATAATCACAAAGAGATCATAAAAAGCCAGGTGTTCTATCTGACAATGTGGTTCAAAAAATCAATTCAAAACAGGCTTCGATTTATCCTGACTGCTAAAGTACCGCATTCTATAGCAATTCATTGCAGTGTCTCCAAGCAAGCTGACCAGCTTGTAGTTGGCGATGGCACCCACACCTGCACCGATAACGGGGATCAATTGGGCCATTTTCGCAAGGTCAATAAAATCCCGGTACTCCAACTGGAACTTACGCCAGTCAAAGTCATCGACCTCTTCAGAAAGGGTCTGGCTATGGTTCTCCCAATCCGCTATCAATTCGATAAGCTCGTTCCTTCCTTTTTGGCTTGAAAAAGCAAGTTGGAAGATGTGCAGGATAAAAAGACGCTCTTTATAGTTTTTTACCTGATAACCATATAATGCCGCCACTTCAAAAAGCAATTTTACTTTAATGGTTAAAAATGCCGGAAAATCCACAAAGCCCAGCAAGATGCCACCGGCTCCCGTGATTGCCCCTTCCGCGGAAGCAGTATTTCTGTAGCCTTCGATTTTTTTCCGCACCTGAGCTTCCCGCATTTCTAAAGGAATGCCCTGTTGGGGAGACGAGGTGAGATATTTGGATCCAAACAATACGCCTTTGATCATTTTCTCGATGGCAAAGGTGATTCCCTGATGTACCTTTTCTGGAATTATATTATTGATCTTTGTTTGGGTGTATTTGGCGATCCGATTGGGAATAGAGGGTGATTTCCTCATCTTGACTTCCCAAGCGCTCAATTCTGCGAAAGCCAGTTGTTCGTATAGTTGCATAGTGGTGTTGGTAAATTTTAACGGGATTGGAATCACTGTTCTTCCTCTAATTCATACCACTCAATTTGGTTGAGCGGCAACCTTCTCCCTTTAAGTTCTGGCGCATAATTCTTGGACAGATAATCCACGATTAACGCTTCGCTTTCTCCAAGATCCCAAAGATTCTGCGTCTCCTGCATCCATCTGATGACTCGGATCCACCCGTCCCGGTTAAAACGATTTTGGGTGACCAACTTGGCAGAATGGCATCCTGTGCAATGGGCAATGACAAGATTGAGTCCTTGGTCGTCAATCAAGCCCGTGGCGACATGTTTGCCGTCTAGAATCTCCTCATTCTGACTCACCAAAACCACTTTATCCGAAATAGAAGGTTCTTTTGGCTTGTTGAGAGATAAGAATACAGCAATTACCACTCCAACTAATAACGTGAAGAAAATAAATAGAAGTGTCTTTCCTGGGATTAATTTATCCTTCTTCATGATGTCACACTACCTTTACCGCTATCCTGTGGCAGGCATTATTCAGATAGCCTTTGGGGTTCCAACCCGGACTGAGCATGGGCTGGCTGATACCTTTGCTGTCTGTGGCCATTGCCCAGATCTCATAATAACCCTTTTGGGGGAAGTTTACTGTAGCCTCAAAATGCTGCCAAGCAAATTTGTTAACGGGAGAAGAAAGCTTACAGGAATGCCAACTTGTGCCAAAATCAATAGAGTAAGCCATCGATGCGACTTGGTGTTCCCCTGCCCAAGCATGCCCCCTGATACCCATGCTGCTTTTCCCCGTGAGTAGTGCGCCACTTTTGGGATACGTGATCACCGATTTGACCGGCATGGATTCTATGATGCACATGTCTTCCGGATCCACCTCAGTACCTGGTGCCACCGGCTCACAAGGTACCCGATAGGATGGAGATTCCATTTTTGCTCCGTCATGGACTTTATTGCGGACTGATAATCCGGTAAGCCATTTGCCAGAGACGGAGGCAGGAAACCCTGAAGCAATAAGCCGCAAGGGATATCCGTGGGCAATGGGGATATCCTCACCGTTCATTTGGAAAGCCAACAAGGTTTCGTCCTCCATTGCCTTTGCGATGGGAACTCCCCTAGAAATCGGTTCTTTGTCGGGATCCCTGCTGAGATGCATATCCGCGCCATGATAGGCCAGATAGACCGCGTTGGATTCGATACCTACATCCGCCAAAAGATCCCGGACACGAATTCCTGTCCACTCCGCACAAGATACCGCCCCCACATCCCATTGATTGCCCTCTGTGGGAGGATAGTATTCCTTTCTCCCATTCCCTCCGCATTCAAGTGTAAGGTGGTAAGTATACTGTTTGAATCTAGATTTTAGTTCATTCAGGCTATAACTCTTGGTATTCTTCACCGATTCTCCCTCCACCGTCAGGGTCCATTGGTCCACCACTATATTGTCCGGCACCAATCCGTTATTTCTTACAAACATCTTGCTGGAAGGGGTGACTTTGTCGTCCAACAAATGAGCGGGAGACTCTATGTTCCACGGCTGATCGTTGAGCACCATCATTTCTTTATCTTTCCCGAAAAGCTTAACAGGGTCGTTTTCCTGAAGGACCAATGGAACGTAATTTTTTGGCATGGTGGAAGCAAAAATGATGTCTGCCCCCACTAAAGCTGACAGGGTAGCTAAAGAGGCATTTTTAAGAAACCCTCTTCTGCTGTTGTTATTGTGGAACACCTTCGTTGATTTATAATTTTACAGATAGATTACCCAATGTAGGTACCTGAAATCATTGATCAAAATATTGGTTTAATTCCATCACCATGGATTCTTTTTCGATAAGGTCTTTGATTACCTTTCCCTTTTCCAATAGCACTATCCTGTCACAGATATCGGTGACGTGGGAGAGGTCGTGACTTGAGATCATAAAAGCAATCTTGTTCAGCTCCTTTTCCTGTAGGATAAACCTTTTCAGGCGATTCTGCGAACTTGGATCCAAGTTTTCAAACGGTTCATCCAATAGTACGGTAGCAGGATTACCCAATAATGCGGCGGCAATGCCTACTTTCTTAAGGTTACCTTTGGAGAGATCTCTGATGTACTTCTTTTTTCCAAGAATCTCATCATTGAATAGCTCCTTGAATTTATCTAGATGCTGGGACAGATCCTCCGTAGACAAACCATAAATCTTACGCAGAGAATCGAAGTATTCATCCGCTGTGAGAAAGGCCAGCAACATGTGCTCATCCAGATACGCTCCCACCTTTGACTTCCAAGTCTCCGACCTGCTGACATCCTCTCCTTCAAAGAAGACATGGCCCTGCGTCGCGCGTACTAGGTCCAAAATGATTCTGAAAAGCGTAGTTTTACCCGCCCCATTGTTTCCCACCAGCCCAAAACATTCTGAAGGGCTGATTTCAAGAAAAGGCACGTCCAGTACCGTCACATCTTTATAGCTTTTTTTTAATCCTTCTATTTTAATCATAGTTCCTGTCTGAAAGATGAAGAGATTTCATACCTGTTGTTGAGTACCCGCCGAACGGAAAATCCGGCTAGGTAGTTAAACGCAAAAATGCCGACGGCACCTACAATGGCCAAAGCCATTAATCCCGCGTAGTCATTGATCCAAAGCGCAAACGGTAAAAAAACAATATAAGGGGCGACCATCAAAGGGATCACCATAAGAAACTGGGTAACGCCAACCCCTTCGTAGTTGAACATACCGCCTTTATTCAGGTCCATGGGCTTCGGTTTCCATAAGGCCATATAGATCACCATGTGAATGACAATCCCAACATTAAAGATGAAAGTAGCCAGATGGATCAGGAGTATATCCCAACCAAAATAAACGTAAGGGACAGAAAGGAGAAAGCATATAGCCGAAACGGCGATAAACAGGAGGTATTTGCCCTTAACTAATGATTCTAGGCCGTTTTTCTTGTTGAGGAAAAAGTCAAAACTCCCCGAATTCCAACTTAAAAACAGCTGTCCGTATTGAAGCATGAAGATGCCTGTAATAAAAGAGCCGACAAACACAAACATATAGGAAAACCCTTCCTCCGTCTGGTAAGCTGGATTGGCATAAAATATCAACCCATACAATAAGAAAAACGCGGATAGCGTAAGGTAGCTGCGGCTTTTCTTGTGCCTGATAATCAACTTCCACTCCAGATCGGCCATCTCCCCTACTTGGCCAAATCTTGAAAAAAGACCCAGGGACTGATTGGCAAATTTAATTTCCTCATCCTGCGTCAAGTCTTCTAAATAGGCATGCTTTCTATAATAGGAATAGCAAAGAAAAAAAGCACCCAAAAACACCAATAACATCACAAGCGCCGGATAAAAGCTCTCTACAGCTAAGGAAAAAATGGGTTGGAATATTTCTCCTATGTTATAAAAACCAAAATAGGCAGAGCCAGACCCCAAGAGAAAAACCAAAAATATAATAAATACCCCTATCAAGCTGTCTTCAAACCGCTGTTTGAACCACAACATAAACCAATGGAGAGACCAACTAGTCAGTAAAACCAGCGCCAGCCAGGAAAAAGCCGCTCTGTTGCCCGCCGTACCCGCTATCTCCATGATGGCAAAAGGAGAAAATAAAAGCAGGGGGATCAGTGTAAGAGGCGAGATAAAAGAACGTATCAGCAGGAAACGGATAATCCAGGATTTAGTGATTGGAAGATGAAGGAGACTCTCAAGTTCCAATACCGGCAATCCTTGGACAAAATAGCGATAGATAATTTCAAAGAGGAAGAAATAGATCAATATACTGTTCAGGAAAAGAATTGCGTCATCCTTTTCCAGACCCTGTACAATGATCGGCTTTAGTGCAATCCCCATCAGAAGGACGTAAGAAAGCAGCAGGATTCCCAAACCCACCAACAGAATCCCCACAAGCAGGCTCCTCGCGTAAGAAGTGGAGCGGACAAGTTTAAGTATTTCCCACTTGATAAATTGTGTTACCATAGACTGTCTAGTTAAAACGGGAGGTGCAAGGCTGAAAAAAACCGACCTAAATATGATAAAAATCCTTGGAAAAATAATTCGGAATGAAAGAAAAGCGGAACTGAAAGTAAGCTTTTGGAGACCGATGCACCTTAACAACCATTTTTAAGCGATCTAAGGCTGCGCAACCTTTTTATCGGGAGACCTTATCCATGACGGGGCAGTATTTTCATTTTAATTCCGATTAAACCCATTTTTCATTACCTTTGTCGAACTATTCCACCTTATCAACATCATCCAAATATATATTATATATGGCAGAGGTAAAACTCTTCTCCGGAACCAATTCCCATTCTCTAGCTGAAAAAATAGCCAAGGAATATGGACAGGAACTTGGAAATCTTACTATATCAAAATTCAGTGATGGAGAGTTTTCTCCCAGTTATGATGAATCAGTTAGGGGTTGTAATGTCTTCTTAATCCAGTCTACCAATCCATCGGCAGACAACCTATTGGAGCTATGCCTTTTAATAGATGCGGCCAAAAGGGCCAGTGCCTATAAGGTTTGCGCGGTCATCCCCTATTTTGGTTATGCCCGGCAAGACCGAAAGGACCGGCCAAGAGTTTCCATTGCAGCCAAGTTGATAGCCAATATGCTTACTTCTGCAGGAGCGGACAGAATTATGACCTGTGATCTTCATGCGGGACAAATACAAGGATTTTTCGATATTCCCTTGGATCATTTGAATGGATCCGCTATTTTTGTGCCCTATTTGAGGAGCCTGGATTTGGGGAATTTAATATTTGCTTCCCCTGACGTGGGCGGAGTGGGGAGAGCCAGGTCATATGCCAAACATTTCGAAGTTGAGATGGTTCTTTGTGACAAACACAGAAAAAGAGCCAACGAAATTGCTTCCATGCAGGTTATCGGAGAAGTG
>DATGMS010000011.1:0-14137 GCA_035307285.1 Cyclobacteriaceae bacterium | reverse complement strand
GGAGAGCCGAATTCTTCAGATTTTTCATAACATAGATCATGGATATCCTTCATGATCTTCGAAAGTTTATCCTGAGTGTAATCAAAGGTCCAAGAATCGCGCATAGCATTTTGCATCATCTCCAAAGTGGAGGTAGCAACCCCTCCTGCATTCGCGGCTTTGGCAGGACCATATAGGATTTTTGACTCCAGAAAGATCTGCACGCCTTCTGGCGTAGTCGGCATATTGGCTCCTTCACCTATAGCAATACATCCGTTTTGGACCAGTAGTGCTGCATCCTTACCTGTAAGTTCATTTTGTGTTGCAGATGGAAAAGCAATCTGGCAAGGTACTTCCCAAATATTTCCCTTATCAAAATACCTGGCTCCTTCGTGATATTGGAGATAATCCTTTATACGTCGGCGTTCCACTTCTTTCAGTTGTTTTACTGTGGCCAGGTCAATACCCTTGGGGTCATAGATATAACCATTAGAGTCAGAGCATGCCACGACAGTGCCGCCCAGTTCGTAAATTTTTTCGATGGTGTAAATGGATACGTTTCCAGATCCAGAGACTATGCAGGTTTTACCGGAAATGTCGTCGTTCTTTACTTTCAACATTTCTTGAACAAAGAACACGGACCCGTATCCCGTTGCTTCCTTTCTAAGTAAGGAACCGCCCCAATCAAGCCCTTTTCCGGTGATAACGCCAGCTTCGTAGCGATTGGTAATTCTTTTATATTGTCCAAAAAGGTAACCGATCTCACGGCCACCTACCCCAATGTCTCCAGCGGGAATGTCGGTATGCTCACCGATATGTCTGTAAAGCTCTGTCATAAAGCTTTGACAGAATCGCATAATTTCGTGGTCGGATTTTCCTTTGGGGTCAAAATCAGAACCTCCTTTCCCACCACCTATGGGTAGGCCGGTTAGGGCATTTTTGAAGATCTGCTCGAAGCCTAAAAATTTTATAATGCCTAAATAAACAGAGGGATGGAATCTCAAGCCACCTTTGTAGGGCCCTAAGGCGCTGTTAAATTCTACACGGAAGCCACGGTTGATTTGAACCTGGTTTTGATCGTCTGTCCAAGGTACTCGGAATATGATTTGTCTTTCGGGCTCGCATATTCTTTCGATGATCTTACGGTGTGCAAATTCAGGGTATTTTACCAGAACAGGACCCAAAGACTCCAGAACTTCCCTCACGGCCTGGTGAAATTCGATTTCGCCCGGGTTCCGTTTAATAATTTCTTGAAAAATGGGTGAAATTTTTTCGTCAATATGGTTATTCATAAATAAAAGAGTGAATTAAGGATGAGAAAGCAATTCAATCGTAATATTATGAATTAATCGCAACAATGGAGTTCTTTTTTTAGAAAATTTACAAATTATAGCCAATATTGGGGAGTTTTGAGCTTCTATAGCGCAAAAATTTGGGAATAATTGACATTTACTAGAAATCGATATTGTAAAGTTCTTTTAGCTGTTTATCGTTTAAACTTGAAGGCATGGATCGCAGCAGTAGGTTTCTCATACTGGCGAATAAAGCATTTTCAATATGGGCGATTCGGCCCAACGTTCTTGATTTTTTGATGATGTTATGTGTTCTTTTTAGGCGTCTTTTTTCATAGCTTTTAAACGCTTCTTCATAGTTGCCTTTCTTTCCCATTTCGTTCGCAAGGATGACGGCGTCTTCAATTGCCATGCAGGCACCTTGTCCCAGATTGGGCGTAGTTGCATGGGCTGCGTCCCCAATAAGGACGATTCTTCCGAAAGCATACTGTTTTAACGGTTTTAAATCCGAAATGTCGCTCCAGATCAGGTCTTGATCTTTTGTAATCGATATAATATCGGGAATAGGGGAGTGGAAATTGTTGAAATGCCGAAATAAGTCTTTTACTCTAAATTGTTCCATGGAGGAGCTTTGCTGTGGCGCATTAATACAAGCAAACCAATAAAGTCTGTTTCCTGATAGGGGGACATAGCCAAACCGTCCTCGAAGACCCCAGGTTTCGTATGCTTCTTGTAGATCAAAGTCAGTTCCATCAACCACTGCTCTCCAACAGGTGTAACCGGCGTACCTAGGTATAGAGGAGGGTATCAAGCTTTTTCGAATTGGAGAATGTATTCCGTCTGCTACAATAAGGAAATCCGTGGCATGAATCTTTCCATCCTGAAAAGCAATCTGTATTTCATTTTTGTTCTGTGTTACTGAAACTGCCCGTTTGCCGGTATGCACGGGATTATCCTTCAACCTGGATAGTAAGACGTCGTGTAAATCTGCACGGTGGATAGCAAAATTGTCCAAGCCATATTCTGCCTTGATATCTTTGCTGTTTTTTATCATCAGTGGTCTTCCCTTTTGGTCACTAATGATAAAAGACTTGAGTAATGTGCCGCGCATGGTTACGGCATCCGAAATTTCCAGGACATCTAGCGCCTTCATCGCATTAGAAGCCAATACTAAGCCAGCACCCAAGGGCTTCAAGGTCTCTGCTGCTTCAAAAACGATAGGGGTGAGACCGGCTTTTTGAAGAGCGATGGCAGCGGTAAGGCCGGCGATGCCCCCACCCAGGATTGCAATGGTAGGCTTCATTTATTGTCCTTTTTTGTGGATTTTAACCCCTTCCTCATGAGCAAAAGAATCAGACTTATCCCAATACCCTAAACTTCTGGCTGTCTCAATCTCTGCAGATATAGTTTCTTTGCTTTTCCCGTGATAAACCATGCCACCCACCCTGCGAGAAGTCCTACCAGAGCTCCAATTAAAATGTCTGAAGGGTAATGCACTCCTAAATATATACGTGTAAAACTTACTACAGCGGCCCAGAGATATAGCCACGCAAAGCCTTTCATTTTTCTTCGAAACGCCAAATTAAGATAAATGGCAAGGGCAAATGAATTCGCGGCGTGGGAGGAAACAAACCCATACATGCCTCCGCAGCCTCCATAATTAAAAACCATGCCCTCCAGGTCTGGATTATGGCAGGGCCTCAGCCGTTCAAAAAAGGGCTTCATAAAGCCGGAAGCTGTTTGGTCTGCAATTAATATCGCCAACCCAATCCCAGCTAAAACCCAGATACTGCTTTTCTTGAAATGTTTGAAAATTAGGAACAGGAAAATAGCATACAAGGGAATCCAGGTGATTTTTCCGGTCAGCAGGTTCATCCAAGGATCAAGCCAGTCATGATGTTGGCTATTGAGAAAGAGGAACAGCTGCTCATCCCAGTATATTAATTTGTCCATCCTTTTATGATGTCTTGAGTAAGTTTATCCAATCCTGATCCTTTTTTAGATTTTCCTGGGTGAATGCTTCTTTGGATTCGGGAGAGGGGAGATGGTTATACTCCCAAGCTGCCGAAGGAGGCATGCTCATCAGTATGCTTTCCGTCCTGCCGTTGGTATCTAGACCGAATTTGGTGCCTGCATCCCATACCAAGTTGAATTCGACATAGCGGCCCCTTCGATAGGATTGCCATTCTCTTTCTTTTTCCCCAAAGGGAATGGAGGAGTTTTTAGCCATAAAGAAGCGATAAATCTTGGGAAAAAGATAGCCTATTGATTTAACGAACCCAAATAGCTCTGAGAAAGGCACCTCTTCATTGGCGGTCAATCTATCGAAAAATATTCCCCCTATCCCTCTAGTTTCGTTTCTATGTGGCAAATAGAAATAATCGTCCGCCCATTTTTTGAATTTTGGATAATAGGAGGGGTGGAATTGATCACAGGTAGATTTAACTTGGGTATGGAAATAGGCCGCATCTTCCAAATCAAGATAATGCGGCGTAAGATCTATTCCACCTCCAAACCAATAAACACCGTTGCTCATCTCAAAATAACGAATATTCATATGGATAATAGGGACCATTGGACTGTCGGGATGGATAACAATAGAAACTCCCGTTGCAAAGAAGTCCGCTTTCTCCAAGCCCAATTTCGCTAGGATCTTAGTCGGCGTGGGCCCATGAACCGCAGAAAAAGCCACCCCTCCTTTAGCAATAATGTTGCCTTCTTTTATAATCCGGGTTCTTCCACCGCCCCCCTCAGCTCTTGTCCACTGATCTTCAACAAATAGGGCTTTACCATCTCCTATTTCTAACTCCTTACAGATATGGTCTTGTATATGCTTAAAATCTTCAACAATCTGCTCTTTGCTTATCCTCTGCATTTCTTTTATTTCTTTTTCTAACTTTGTTGTAGCTCGAATACTAGATTTTACAAAATAATCAAAAAGGGTAACCAATCCCAATATTAAAGACGCGCTGACCCTTCTCACCTAAGGGTCTACTAAAGGAAAGATTATCCAAGATATATCTTTCTCCTTCAGGTCTTGCTGGGTCATACGCTTTTACTCCCATATCCAAGCGCAAAACCAAGAAATCAAAATCCATTCTTACGCCTATGCCTGTCCCTACCGCGAGTTCTTTATAGAATCTATTCATCTGGAAATTTGCTCCAGGCCGTGATAGATCCTGGCGGAAGGTCCAGGTGTTGCCTACATCCACAAACACGGCCCCATCGAAATATCCGAAAAGTTTCCTCCTATACTCAAACATGGCTTCAAAAAGTATTTCTCCGGGCTGTTCAAACCTGTAGTCATACGTTCCATCCTCATTTTTATCCGGCGAGAATGATCCGGGTCCCAATCGTCGCGGTTGCCAGGCCCGTATACTGGTACTTCCACCCGCAAAAAAATACTTTTCATAAGGAAGAACGCCATCGCTAATCCCATACGGTTTGGCCAAACCCAAATTCAACCGATAAGCAAAGGTACTTTTTTGGTTGAGAGGCCTATACCTTCTAAAGTCGGACTGGAACTTCAAAAATTGGAAATATTTAAAGTTCCGGTTTTCTACAAAGGAGGAGTTGATCAGATTAAATGATGTTCCGCCACTCTCGGCAAAAATCCTCCAAAGCGAAGCCTCGTGCCGTTGGGACAGCCCATACTGGTTGAAGTTTATGATCACCTGACCGGAGACACTGCTCACATAAGACGGCATAAAAGAGTTGATAAGGTTGTTTCCCTGGGCCTGAAATTCTTCCAGCCTCCTTCTAAAAGCCGCGTCAAGAGAAGAGCGGATAAGATTGGCATCGAGAAGATTCAAGGTGAACTGTTGTCTTAGATTGGACGGGGCCCAGCTATAGGCAAGGATGGTGTTCAAGGCGTCTCTGGAATACTCAGGCCTATTTACATAATTGTATCCTATGAGCACTCTGGTGCGGGGGTTGTATCTCCCAAATCTGTCCAGAGACCATTGGTTAAAAGGAATAAGAAACTGGGGAAATATGACGGAAGCGGAAGTGTTAAGCTCTTGGCTTCTGTATACCCCGCCTTCGGTAGTGGCAGAAGCCACCCCTTCCAGGCCGGCCCGAAAATTAAACTCAAATATCTCCAGTCCCCGGAATAAATTCCGGTTTCGCAATGAGTGGCTGATAAATGGACCTGGTAGCTGTTCGGTCACACTGGCTCCAAGTTGATTGGTAATCTGGTATTTCTGGTTCGGTCGTGTGAATATCCTCGTCTGCAACAAATTTCCCACCGTATCAAAAGTGATATTAACAAAACTGAATATATCAAGATTGGCCAATTGTCGTTGCGTTTCCCGCACGTCTTTTTGGCTGTACAATGAGCCTTTGCTAAGGAAGATTCTAGAGTCAATGATTTTTTCCGAGTACCGATCGCGGTAGAGGGTGAAATCTATCCCGTTATAGGTGTTTTTCACCTCCTGATCCGGGATTACGTCTGCAGGGGAGTCGATTGTAAATTGAATGTTGTCAATGGTGTAAGAAGGGTGATTTTCCCCGCTATTAGGACTTCGAACCAACTGCTCAATGCTGACAGAATGTTCTACAGTATCTTTATAAACGTTGTATTCGATGAAAGATTTGGAAAAGTTGTAATAGCCGTTATCTCTTAACAGATCTTCCACCCTTTGTCTTTCCTTAGTAAGGTTTCCTTGGTTGTACCGTGCTCCAGCTTCAATTAAAGGATTTTTACTTTGCAAGAGAAGCCGGTAAATCTGATCATCCGCTGTTGTTTGAAAAACTGTATCAATAACGTAAGGTTCATTTTCAACAATTTGGTAGGTGACATAGGCCTTTTGTTTTTTTTCCCCCACATGGGTACTTACGGATGCGTCAAAAAAGCCATGATTGGCAAGGTACGAACTGATTTGTGCCTGCGACTCATAAGTTTTGGAGCTGT
The DNA here is from genome assembly GCA_035307285.1 of Cyclobacteriaceae bacterium. Classification (GTDB taxonomy): domain Bacteria; phylum Bacteroidota; class Bacteroidia; order Cytophagales; family Cyclobacteriaceae; genus DATGMS01. The sequence continues at coordinate 7,954 of DATGMS010000011.1, read as the reverse complement.
CATATAAGACCCTAGGATTTCCAGTTCTCATGAACCAATTTCCGTAATTTAGTTTCTTTTCAAGGGTGGCGACCTGAGAGGTTACTTTGGAGTAGCGCTTTTGGAGTTTTCTTTGGTCGGGATTTTGGTTGAGACTTAGCTCAAGCAGTTGCTGTTCCTCCTCAAAAGTGCCCTTCCGCTCTGCGATTTTCACACTGTCATAAGTAAGCAAGCCGATATTATAAATAAAGACCCCTATCGAAAAGTTGGTCAAGGGAATCCTGGTATTTGGCTTTTGGGCAATAAGGTTTTTAATGTCTTCTGCACCGCTGTTTTTAACGCCCTTTACTTCCACCTCGTAGACCAAAAATTCATCTTCTTTCAGGCCTTTCGTTAAGGAGCAGGAAGATAAGAAAAGCAGAAAAATAAGAAAATGTATATATTTGGCTTTATTCACACAATGTCTGATTATCCCTAATGCTGAGCAAAAATACAGTTAAGTTTATTAAATCCCTGCAACAGAAAAAATTCCGGAAGCAAGAAAACGCATTTTTTGTTGAAGGTACTAAAAACGTAACGGAATTGTTGGGTTCAGATTTCAATGTGACGCACCTTCTTTATACCCCCAAATTCGCTGAGCGCCATTCTGATCTCATTCAAATATCGGGTGCACAAGTAATGGAAGTGGCACCAAAGCAGTTGCAAAGTTTAGGTTCCTTTCTCACCAATGACAGCGCCCTAGCTGTAGCGGAGATAAAAGACAACATACCTTTCAAACTTCAAGAGAATGAGCTTGTTATTGCCCTGGATGACGTGAGGGATCCCGGAAATTTGGGTACAATTATAAGAATAGCCGATTGGTACGGGATCAAAAAGCTTCTTTTGTCCGAAGAAACAGCCGATTTCTATAACCCCAAAGTTTTAAACGCAAGCATGGGTTCTTTTACAAGGATGAACTTTTTTTATACAAACCTTGAAGAATATCTGTCAGACACTGAGCTTCCCGTTTATGGAGCCTTTCTTGAGGGACACGATATTCATCGGGTGGATTTAAAGCAGGTTGGGATAATTTTGATGGGAAATGAATCAAAGGGCATATCCCAAGAACTTGCTTCCTTGGTGACTACAAAGCTAACTATTCCTTCATTTGGTCATGCTGAGTCTTTAAATGTGGCTGTTGCCACTGCAGTGATCTGCGACAATTTCAGAAGAAGCTTGACGCAGCAATTATAGATGAGTAATAAAATCACATTATTTTTATTAGTTATCTAGATGGAAAGTTTCCTCGGTCTTTAAATAAATCTTAAATAAAGAACCTTCCCCAATGTTGCTTTCGACCTCGATCTTCCCGCCATTATTGCTGACAATTTTTTTTACGATCCCTAGTCCTACACCCGTTCCTTCGACATGGGTATGAAATCTTCGGTACATCTCAAAAATCCTTTCTTTATCCTCAAGTCGAATTCCTATTCCGTTGTCCTTCACAGTTAAAAGAATGCCCTCATCCCCCACCTGCTCGCTTTTCACTGAAATTATCGGTTTTCTGTTAGGAGACCTGTATTTCAACGAATTTGAGATAAGATTATGCAACAAACTTTTTGCGTCCTTCTTTGAAAACTTGATGGTTGGAACTTGGGAGAAATCTGAAAATAATTGGGCGTTTGAAGCTTGTATTTCCGCATGCAAATCGGGAAGTACTTCATCGTAGATCGTCTGAAAATCGATGAACCCGGTGTTATTTCCTTTCTCCATTTTCTGCCCGATAGCAGACAACTCATTGATCTTAGATCTGAGTCTCGCTATGGAATCGTTAAGTAACGGAACAAGGTATTGTATCGCTTCTGGATCGTTATGGCTTTCTTCTACATTTTGAACCAGTGCGTCCAGATTATTTATTGGAGAACGTAAGTCGTGGGAGGTGGTATAAACAAAGGTGTCATGCTCTGAAAGTATCTTTTCTTGTGTCTTGTTAGTCTCCGTCAGTTTTTTCTCCAGTAATTTCTCTTTACTAAGATTATAGATGATTTTAACGAGATGCTCTTCTCCGTTACTATCTTTTGTTAATAAACTTTCATCATGCACCCAAATAAGCGAGCCATCCTGATGTTTGAGAAAGTTCTCTTCATGATACGTGCCTGCCGATATTACCTTTTCAATGACTTTTTTTGGAAGCTTACTGTTGAGAGCATCTTCAGCGTATAATATTGCTATGTCTTTTCCGACGAGGGTTTCTCTTGAGTAACCAAACAACTTTTGAAATCCTAAATTAAAATCTACAATTTTTCCCGATCGGTCGACAATTAAGAGAGAAGTGGATTCAGCATTACGAAATATGGTGTCTAAAACAAGAGGGCTTGATAACGGCATGACTCTGTTAGTAACTTTAGGTTAAGGGCGATTTTTGAATCAATCCCTTATAGTATAAAAATTATGCCAGATGCCAAGGATAAACTTGAATCTTACTTTATCAAGGTTGTTTTAAAAGAATGTTTTGGTGCAAACCACTGACATGCCTTTAATTGCCCCTGAATTTCAACTGTAACCCATGGAGGAAATTTCGCAAAACTTGATCCAGACAGGGACGGTATTGATGCTGCTCAGGTTTCCTGAAAAAGGCACTTAATTCGTGTTTACTAATCCGTTTGCCTGCCATCTCTAGTATCTGAAGCATGTCATCGTCTCGCATATTAAGGGCAATTTTCAATTTCCGGAGGATGATATTATTGTTCAGGCTCTTCTCGGGAACGGCTTGCTCGCCATCTTTATGTCCGCGCTTATGGCTGATTAGGCCGTTCAGGAAGACGGCAAGTTTGAAGTCATTAATCGGCTTAAAATCCGGATTATCTTCCTTTTTAAGCCAATCGCTCACCTCTGCCCTGGTCACCACTAAGCCCCCCAAACCATAAATATCAATCATGGTGGTATCGCTGAAATCGAAAGTGTATCTTAAGCTGCGCAGAATATCGTTGTTGCTCATATGCATTCTTAGGTTATACTGTTTTTACTTTTTATCTTTTAACGAAGATAGGAAAACAGGTTTTGATTTGAGCAGGGATAGTCCAGTTTTTATAACTTGATGTTGTATTGATGAAAACAAGCAAATATACTTTAATCACTGGTGCAAGCATGGGCATTGGGAAAGCCTTCGCTTTTGAGAGTGCGTCCAGAGGCATGAATCTTCTTTTAGTGGCGCTTCCGGAACCTGTTTTGGAAGAGACAAAGAAACAAATCGGTGAACGGTATCCCGTGGATGTGATAGCGTATGGGGCGGACCTGACTGACCCTCTAGCTATTGGCCTACTCTATGACTATTGCATTGACCACAATATTCAAGTGGATGTACTTATCAACAACGCTGGAGTGGGAGCAGGGGGTAGGTTTGAGAATATTCCAAGCCCAATTTATCTCAAAATGATTAATTTGAATGTCCAGGCATTTACAATGGTCACTTATCACTTTTTGCCTATGCTTCGACAGCAATCCTCGGCATTTATACTCAATATGAGCAGTATGGAAGCCACCTTACCTTTACCCTATAAAGCTGTGTATACAGGAACGAAAAATTACATTTTCGCTTTTTCGCTCGCCTTGCGGGAGGAATTGGCGCAGAGCAATGTAAAAGTGTCGGTGCTATGTCCAGGTCCGGTGTTGACCAATCCCGACGGGCTTAAGAGAATGAACGCCCATGGAAACCGTGCAAGGCTGGTCATGTTGATGCCCGAGATCGTAGCTAAGATCGGGATAGACAACCTTTTGAAAGGAAAGGGAGTGATTGTTCCTGGGAAAATCAATTGGAGCATCGTCAAGCTGATGAAGCTATTTCCCACCCGATTAAAAATGAGAATACTAGAGCGGTTATTTCGGGTTTATAGCAAGCATTGAAAGTTAGTCGAAAAAGCGGCTGATCCCGCACATCTCTTTGCTTAGTTCCCATAGCTTGGCTGCGTCTTCTTGATTGGTAGCATTTTTAGAAGCGGGCTTAGTTTTACATTTATCCCAATATTTTCCACTAACGCCTCTTATTTCTTCCGAAGAAGCCAAATAGATGGATGTTGCGGCTCCTTTTTCGGGAGAGACTCCAGTAAGCCTTCTTAACTTCCACATCAAGCCGTGGAAGGAGATGGTGTTTTTCAATCCTATATCTGTCTTTACTAACCCAGGTTGCACTGCATTTATGCTGATAGGGAAGTTTTTTCTTCTTTCAAATTCAAAGGTAAAAAGTACATTTGCCAATTTCGATTGGGCATAAGCCCTTAAGCCATGGTAATTGCTTTTCAGGTTGACATCCTCAAAGCGTATTTTACCATGAAAATGGGAATCCGAACTCACATTGATGATCCTTGGATCCTCTGATTTTTTCAGTGCGGGGAGTAATAAATGCGTCAGCAGGAAAGGGGCGAGGTGATTGATCGCCCACTGCCTTTCTGCATTATCAGCTGTCAGTTGAAAATCAGAAAACCAGCTACCGGCGTTATTGATCAGTACATCGATTTTATCGTATTTGTCAAGAATACTATTTGCAAGCTGGCGCACTTGCTTTTGAGACGACAGGTCGGCTATGACAAAATCCACCTTTGCGTTAGGTATGTCCTGCTTGATCTTCTCTATTGCTTTTTTTGCTTTTTCTTCAGAGCGGCATACGAGAATGCCAGTTGCTCCCTTGGCACATAGACTTTTGGCTGTTTCGAATCCTATTCCCGCATTAGCCCCAGTGATGAGGCAGGTTTTATCTTTCATGAAAACGTCGTAGGTGAAACGGTTAAAATAACCATTTCCTTTCCAAAATCAAATCATTTCTGGACAAAAAGTCTCTTGTATTAACTTTCCGAATGAATCTTATACACCTCTTCTAATTTAAGATGATAATTGTTTTTTTCATAACCTGGACCGTTATATCCTTTCGCAAATTTTCTCCAGTCTTTTTCCTGAAGTGCGGCAACTAAGTCAAATTGCTTGATATATCTTCCAAATGCCTCCAAATGTTCATATTCGGATTCGTATTGACGGTTGACAAAATCATCAATGGAATCATACTTCAAACTTTTATAATGATACCCCATCACCTGGAATAAGCCCCAAGAAGCAGAACTTAATGCAGCTTCATGATGGATTTTTTGGGCTTCGCCGAGTCTTATGTACTCACCGGTTCCAGCCTTGTAATGTTGCTTAGTCCAACTGGGGTAAACGATTTGCGGAAATTCCTGACTGTATTTCGCAGGATCTATGTCAAACTTTTTCAACTGTTTCCAGAAGACATGCCCTTCAAACAAAATAATAGGCCGGCCATCTGTGAGAAATCCGTTTCCCCTGGACTCCACCTTTATGACGGCCTCCACTGTTGCCGGTTCGATATTATACGCTTCGGCAAACCTTTTCTTGTCATCTGGAGTAAGTCTGCGGTTGGCCTCCAAGTCTTTGAGATGAGGGTAGTTCTTTTCGATTACTTTGTCCTTGGTCTGTACCACGGGGGGAGCGGACGGTGAAATAAAGGGTGAAGCGAAGGATGTAGAAATCGGCTTAGATGGGGCTTCCCCTTGTGAGGAAGCCACCAGGCCAATTTCTTCCTCCGATACACTTCCAGTTTGGTTTTTTGCGACTATCCGTGCAGTTCGTTCCCGTTGAATGATGTCCAATCCCTTAGTACCGAAATAAAAGGCAACAACCATCAGAAATGCATCCTCAAAAAAGTCAAAATAGTTGTGCAGAATGGAATTGGATTGAAGGACTTGGCGGTGGTCTTCGCCAAAAAAGATGATGGTCAGCGCGGTTGCACCTACTAGGATGGACAGGGCAAGAGTCCCGCGGACGGTGCCAGGGGGAACGCCAAATGTTTCGCTTGAATAAGGATTACCTCGCGGGGCACCTAATTCTTCATAAAGATCATTTTCATTCTTAGGCCCATTGGCGGGAAGTGCCAAAGCCTGTTTAGAAAAATTCTCCCAAAACTGCTGTGAACGACCATAGTTGTAATTGTAGAAGTAAATGATCCATCCATAATACGCCATGAGAATGCCCAACCATGACAAAATTATAGTCAGTGCAACTTTACCTAAGATGCTCACCACATTGATACTCATCATTGCCTCCTGTGATGTTGGTTGGGACTCGACAGCGATCCATATATAGATGATCAAAAACAGGATGGTCAGTTCAAAGACGATAAGACCCATAACAAGGAAACCTGGTATGGAGAAGGCATTACTTATCTTCATTTTCATAATGTATATCGTTTTGCTATCAATTAGCTAAGAACAATCCCAACAGAAGCCCGGCACCTACGCCGGCACCACCCCAAATAATTTTGTTTTTCCTTGCAATGGATACAGCCTCTTCTGTATTTTTTATGCTCCTTTCCAGCATTTCGTTAAGTTCATCTATTTTGGGCTGTGTGGCATTGATATACTGCTCCATGTCTTCGCCATCTTTACGCAAAACCGTGATTAAGGAATCTTGGGAGGTACTCAGAGACTCGAGCAGCTTTATATTTTTAGTAAGAATGCTATTTTCCAAAGCAAATCTGGAATAGGAGGCTTTGGTAAACACTACCATGGAATCACACGGAGATATAAAAGTTTCCCCTTTCCTCAATCCTCGTCGGACTTGGTCACTGTCACAGTCTATTTCCTGCGCGAAAAGTAGATTCATAGCGAAAAGTAAAATTGTCGCTGTCGTTACCCATTTCATGCTTTAGCCTTTTAATTTGCTTTAAGTTAAAAATCAACTTTACTCCATTCATTCTCTTCTATCTGTTTTCTTTCTTCTGCCGAAAGCTGACCAATGTAAACATTGTATCCCATGGAGCGCAGTTTTTCGAGTTCAAGTTTGCTCATGTCGTACATGGCTTTTTGCCGTGCGATACTGGCGTTTAAATGTTCAATTTGCCTTCTATTTTCCGCTCTTTCGTTAGCTAATCTGTGCTTTGCTTCTTGTAGCTCGGTTTTTAATTCCTCTAACCTGTTTTTCAACCCCCTATTGTCAGCCTCTATTTCTTTGAGAGAGCGATTGTTCGGCGTCAAGAAGTCGAACAGTCCCCGAAAGCCTGACCAAATCAGGCCGGCAAACCCGACGATCCAAAGCCAAAGGTTTTTCAAAGTCTGTGGCTGGAAAATGGCCAAATAAACTACCATGCCAACAATGGCAATGATTAGAGCAACTAAAACAAATCTTCTCATGACCAACAATAAGGATAGTGAGTTCTAGGCTTATATCATTTCCTGACTGAACGTAAATGATACAGCCTATAAATTAAGCCAGTCCAACACCGATCTACAATACCAAACATTTGGTATTTTTTGAGGATAGAATGTCCGATATTTCCTTGAAATGCTGTAACTTGATGAGATGATTTGACTCACGCTTTCCCCCACCGTCCATGAAACTAAAATATCAATTAGGCATGCTGCTGATATCTTTGATTACGTTCTGCCTCAGTGCAGAAGCCATCGCCCAGGATAGGCCGGATCAACAAGAAGTGGATGAAAAAGTACAACAGTTTCTTAAGGACAATCAGGGTAAATGGAGAAGCCTGAACGTACCCTATGAGGACGGCAAAGTGTTACATGATATTATATTAAAAAATAAATACCGATCTGCGTTGGAAATCGGCACTTCTACCGGTCATTCCACGGTCTGGATCGCTTGGGCTTTGAGTAAGACCGGCGGGAAACTCATTACAGTGGAAATTGATGAGTCCCGACAAAAAGAAGCTATTAAAAATCTCGAGACAGTGGGGCTGTCCCATGTTGTGGAATTCAAATTAGGTGATGCACATCAGCTCGTAAAGGACTTGAATGGTCCATTTGATTTTGTTTTTTCTGATGCTGATAAAAATTGGTATGTGCAATATTTTAAGGACTTGGATCCAAAGCTTGAGAAAGGCGGCTGTTTTACAGCACATAACGTGCTTCAAAACCAATCAGGGATTGCTGAATTCCTCGATTTTGTTGACAGCCATCCCGCCTATACCACGTCGTTG
>DATGMS010000010.1:0-8631 GCA_035307285.1 Cyclobacteriaceae bacterium | reverse complement strand
CCACCCAAACAACATCGCCTATAGTTTGTCCAAAAAATCGACCAAGACGATTGGGGTGATTGTGCCGATGCTGTCCCACTATTATTTTTCAACGGTAATCTCAGGAATCGAGGAGCTGGCCTATAAGGCGGGTTATAAAGTGATCATCTGTCAATCCGCCGAATCCTACAAGCGGGAAGTATTGGTATCCCAGGCTCTTCTTTCTAATAGGGTGGACGGATTGATCGTTTCGATTTCCAGAGAGACGCATGACTCCAGCCATTTCAAATTGTATCAAGATAGAAATGTCCCGATAGTTTTCTTCGACCGTGTGTGTCCGGATATAGAAGCAAGCAGTGTCACGGTGGATGATTATCAGGGAGCCTACACGGCGGTGGAACACCTGATAAAAAAAGGTTACCGGAAGATTGCCCATTTTGCTGGCCCGCCGCTCCTTCAGATCACCCAAAAGCGAATTGAGGGGTATAAAGACGCTTTGTTGAACAACGGACTTCCATTCAACGAAAAACTGATCATAGACTGTGGAGAAGGATTGGAGCAGGAGAATGGGAGTCAGGCAACGCAAAAGATGCTGGATGAGGGGATAAGGCCGGATGCTGTCTTTGCGATATGTGATCCCATAGCCATAGGGGTGATGATGACTCTCAAAAAAAACGCCATTAAAGTTCCCGATGAAGTGGCAGTTGTAGGGTTCTGCGATGAGCCTATCGCCAAGGTCATCGAGCCGCAGTTGTCTACTTTGGTGCAGCCCGCATTTGATATTGGCGGTCTTACCGTCGAACTGCTATTAAACCAAATCAAAAGTAAAGTTCCGTTGGTTGAAAAGAGGGTACTTAAGGCGGAACTGGAAGTGAGGGGATCGAGTGCGGGTTCACTGGACGCTGGGGTTGCAAACCACGTGTAATGGTTATTGATTTTAATGATGGGACAAATAATTTATTCCAGCATTATTGTTTTTTAAAAAACAATAATTAATATTTACACAACCGGTTGCGTGAGTTCTAGCCAGCCATAGAGACCACAAAGCGTTTGCCTTGGTGGTGTGCATTCAAAAATATGTGCCGAGACTGTTGTAGCCGCTAAGAAATAGTTGCAAAAACACTTTTTAAGAGGACAGATATGTAGAATAGTATAAAAAATAGTGGAGGGTGATGCAATCACTTGGCGTATGCGGGTTTTGAAAAGAGATGCGTTGGGAATTTAATGCAAAGGACACGCAGAAAAGATTTAAATCCCTGTCTATAGGACCAAAACTCGTCGGCATCAGCTTAGCGACCTACAAGGACGACTTACCCCATCCCCGATTAATCCATCAATTCCAATCCACATATTGTACAGAATAATGAAATTGAAAGAAGACTTTGCTAGTGGAATAACTACTCTAAATTATATACAGCCACGATGATTTTAATAAGAAATGTATGCGTTTTAATAGTGCTCGTCGGATCACTATTCGCCTGTGCGGAAAAAGCACGTGTCGCCACGTCAAGTATGACGCAAGAAAAGACAAGCCCGACAGAACCCCGAAGAGCCGAAATCCTTTTCCTAGGCCACGCCAGTGAACACCATCCTTCTAGGAAGTATGCTCCGTGGCTGGCAACGGCTGTTTTTGCCAGCGGCATCAACCTGACCTATACCGAGAATCTGGAAGATCTGAATCCCGAAAATCTCAGCAAGTATGATGGTTTGGTGATTTATGCCAACCACGACCACCTTGCTCCCGAGCAGGAAAATGCCCTAAGGGGATTTTTGGCCGACGGTAAGGGTTTGATCCCCCTCCACTCTGCCACGGGATGTTTCAAAAACTCTGAATGGTACATCCAAACCGTTGGGGGGCAGTTTGCCTCCCATGGCGTGGGTACTTTCAAGCCGGCAATCAAAGAAGTTGCGCATCCTATCCTGGAAGGCGTAGGTACTTTTGAGACTTGGGACGAGACCTATGTCCATAAAAACATCAATCCTGACATCAAGGTTTTGATGGAGCGGGTGGAAAATGGCCATAGAGAACCTTACACCTGGACTAGGGAAGAAGGTGAGGGCAGGGTATTTTACACCGCCTACGGTCACAACGACAGCACGTGGACGAATCGTGGATTTTTGAAGCTGGTAGAAAATGGTATCTTCTGGGCCATGGGCGATCAGGTGAAAGGGCAGGTAGCTGCTTTAAATATCCCTGATGTGAGCATTTATGAAGAGTCCATCTCTAATTTTACCCAAAGGTATGAGGTGCCTAAGATTCAGGATCCCCTCGAACCCGAGGAGTCAAAGAAGCTGATACAGGCTCCGGTGGATTTTGAAATCCAACTGTTTGCTGAGGAGCCGGACATCATCAATCCGATTGCTATGGCTTGGGACGAAAGAGGAAGGCTTTGGATTGTAGAATCAGTGGATTATCCCAATACATTTAAAGAGACAGACGGATTGGCCAACGACCGCATCAAAATCCTTGAAGATACGGACGGAGACGGCAGAGCGGATAAGTTTACTGTATTTGCGGAAGATTTAAATATTCCTACAAGTATGGTTTTCGCCAACGGTGGCGTTATCGTCTCCATGGCTCCTGATTTTGTCTTCCTAAAAGATACTGATGGCGATGACGTGGCAGATGTGAGGGAAGTAATCATGACCGGATGGGGCAAAAACGATACCCATGCCGGCCCTTCTAATTTGCAGTACGGTTTTGACAATAAAATATGGGGCGTGCTGGGTTACTCCGGCTTTAATGGAACCATCGATGGCAAATCTTGGCGTTTTCCGCAGGGCGTGTATCATTTTGATCCCGATGGGAAGAATTTCGAGTACCTTGCCGGAACGAGCAACAATACTTGGGGCTTAGGGTTCTCTGAGGATAACCACGTGTTTATCTCTACGGCAAACAATACCCACGCGGCATACTACTCCATTCCCGCCAAATACCTACAGCGTACGCTTCCAAAAGCGCCTGAAGGCCAGGCTCCTCCTTTCGAGATTCAACCTGTGCAAAAAATCGACGGCCATTATGATGCCCATGCCATGACCCCCAACCTTCGTCAGGTAGACGTAGTGGGAGGCTTTACCTCGGCAGCGGGAATAAAATTGTACACCGCCAGGAACTACCCACAGGAATATTGGAACCGGGTTGCTTTTGTCAGCGAGCCGACCATTCGACTTACCCACAATGCGATTATTGAACCTAACGGAGCCGGCTTTACAGAAAAAGACGGATGGAACCTCTTGGCAAGTTCTGATGAGTGGTTTGGACCGGTTCATGCCGAAGTGGGTCCTGATGGAGCGGTTTGGATTGCCGACTGGTATAATTTCATCATCCAGCACAATGTGTTTGTGGAAAGACAAGCTCCCTCTAGAATGGTATTGCCATTTGAAGATCAGCCTCATGGTCAGGGAAATGCTTTTCAAAGCCCCCTAAGAGACACCAACCACGGCCGTATCTACCGGGTAGTTTATAAAAATGCCAAAGCATATCAACCGATGCAGTTGTCTAAGGACGATCCTCAGGGTTTGATAGAGGCATTGAAAAATGATAATATGTTCTGGAGAATGACTGCCCAGCGGCTGTTGGTGGAGTCTGGAAACAAAAACGTAGCAAAAGAACTGTACGGCATTGTCAAAAACTTTGAAGTTGACGAGATCGGTTTGAACAGTCCAGCCGTTCATGCACTATGGACTTTGCATGGCTTGGGTCTGTTGGATGGAAACGATGAAGAAGCATTGCAGATAGCCTTCCAGGCTTTGCGTCATCCTGCTGCCGGGGTTAGAAAGGCGGCTGTAGAAGTATTGCCGAACACTGAAGCGGCTGTCTTGGCGATCCGTGGAAATGATTTGATCAAGGATGAGAACCTGAACGTCCGAATGCATGCCTTCCTGGCATTGGCGGAGATGCCTTCTTCGGCGGCAGTTGGAGAAATGCTATACGAAGCCAGCTTGGCCCCTGAAAATGCAAAAGATGATTGGGTTGCCAAAGCGATATTTGCCGCGGCCACACAGCATGATGACAGCTTTCTTGCGGCTTCCACTAAAGGATCTGGAGCAGCCGGTAGTCTCACGGCAAGACTAAAAGAAGCGGTGTCTAAGGAATTCTATGAGCTCGGTAGACGAAGTAACCTACATTTTTCACCTGACGTTTCTAACAAAGAAATCATCATTTCCACTTCTGTTGCCCAGAGAGGCGATCAAGCTGCGAAGGGCATAATTGTCGCCCACGGGAATAAAACCAACGGCTATGCGCTGAATATAGAAGATGGCAAACTGAAATTTGTGGTCAACCAAAACGGTAAGGTGTATGAAGCGGCCACCTCTAAGGCACTACCGGAACGATTTGACGTAGTGGCTCAGTTGGGCAAAAATGGCCAAATGACCATTAAGATCGACGGGAAGGAAGCCGCAACAGCTAAAGCCTCCGGATTGTTTACTCTTGCTCTAGAGCCGAGTGTTCGTTCAGGTCGGGATTTTGGCGACGAAAATAACATTGGAAAGTATGAAGGAGAAAGTGCTTTTGAAGGTAATTTCCAAGACCTCATACTAGAACTCAAATAACCCCGATTCTTACCATGGCAGAACCTTGATTAGACAAGCTTTTGCCATGGTATGAAAATTGAACGGCCCCGTCAAGCATCGAAAATACGATTGCCTGAGTCATTATTAATAAAAAAAAGCGATGAAAAGAAGTCTGTTAGTGTGTTCGGCCTTGGGTTTATTGATATCCTGCCAAGAAGTAACTCAAAGAAAATCCAGCAATGGTCAAGAGGCCTTACAAAGTTCTCTGATGGGTGGCGTTACGGCCTCATTTACAAGCAATGTGACCCAACAGGATAAGCCGAAGTACATCCTGATGGAAGTTGTTCCGGATCTGATGAAATTTGAGCTAGACACCTTTACTGTGCAGGCGGGACAGAAGATCATTTTAGAACTGGATAACCTGGATGGAATGCAGCACAACTTGGTCATTGGCAAGCCCGGCTCGTTGAACAAAATCGGGGCGGCGGCAGATGCCATGCTTTCGGACCCAAAAGCCTCAGAAAAACATTACGTTCCGGAGATTCCGGAAGTGCTTTTCTACACCCCATTGGTCGATCCGGGGGATATTTATTCCCTTGAATTCACCGTCCCCAAAGAACCTGGAATGTATCCGTTCGTGTGTACTTTTCCGGGACATTGGCGAATGATGAGCGGCATTATGATCGTGGAGAAAAAGGGTTAAGCCATTGTATTCATTCTCGAAACCTGCCGGGCCTTACAGCAGAAAACCTTAAACCATTCCAATATGTACAAAAATTTTAGAAAGTATTCCTTTGCAAAGACGATGATGTGGGGAATCGCAACAAGCTTTGTGTTCAGCCAATGCTCCCAAAAGCCCACCGATACATTCGCAGAAGTGTCAGATGCTGCCGCATCTATTCGTGTTTTAATCGTTGGCGGCGGCGAAAGCCATGATTTTGACACTTGGTTTAAGGGTGCCGATTCCGAGACGTTGGAAAGGGACGGTTTTGCTTCGGTAAACTATATCAGTGATATGGATTCCATTCTCCATTATCTTCCCGGGGTGGATGTACTCTACCTTACCAACAACCAGCCGATCAATGATCCAAATGCCCGACAGGCCATTGTGGAATTTGCAGAAGCAGGTAAAGGGATGGTCTTGGGTCATGCTGCGCTTTGGTACAATTGGGCCGACTGGCCAGAGTACAACCAAAACATCGTCAGTGGCGGCTCACGCGGTCATGACAAATACGGCGAGTTTGAGGTAAGTATCACCAATGCCAACCATCCGGTGACTCAAGGAGTAGACCAAAAATTCAGCCTCAAGGATGAGCTTTATTATTACAAGATAGATGAAAATGGACCAGGGATAGAAATATTGGCGGAAGCCACAAGCGACCAGTCCGGTCCATTTCCTTCCGTTTTTGTAGTGAAGCATCCGAATACGAAGATTGTAGGAATTGCTTTGGGACACGATGGAGAATCCCATGACTTGGAAGCCTACCAGGCCTTGCTGAGGAATTCGGTGAAGTGGGTGTCAGAATAGATGTTAGACTAAAGATATAAGACGTTAGAGGATGGATGTCAGAAGTCCAACGCTAAAAAACGGCGAAAATCCGACAACGGTTAGAAGAGACATCCTTGTACTTCATACTTAAAAATTAACCAAATACAATAATAACATGAGTGAAAAGAAAATTACGGTTGTTATAGTGGGAATGGGATTTGGAAAAGAATTTATCCCTATCTATCAAAGCCATCCCAATATCAAAGCGGTGGGGATCTGTACGAGAAACCAAAAAACATTGGATGAGTTGGCCGCAAAATTCAACTTGGACAAAGACCTTTGCTTTACCAATTATGAGGATGTTCCCAAAAGGGAGGATGTGGATGCTATCCATATTGTAACACCGGTTCCGGAACATGCCAAAATGACTTTGGCTTCTCTTAATGCCAACAAACATACAGCTTGTACTATTCCTATGGCGATGACTGTAGAAGATTGCAAAGCCATAGTGGAGGCCAAGAATAGAGTGGGAAAAGTCTATATGATGATGGAAACCGCACTTTACACAAGGGAATTCTTGTACGGCCTCAATCTTGCAGAAACCGGACAATTGGGAAGAATACAGTTTGTAAGAGGATCCCATATACAAGATATGAGCATGCCGGGCTGGGATGAGTACTGGAAAGGTTATCCCCCTATGTTGAACGGAACCCATGCGATTTCGCCCTTATTGAGAATCAACAACACCAAGGCAGAAACAGTAGTTTGTCATGGTTCAGGTCGTCTTTCCGAAGATTTGGCCAGTAGATATGGATCTCCATTTGCAGTAGAAACTGCCACTTTCACCCTGAAGAATTCTGACGTGGTGGCCGAAGCTACCCGCTCATTATTTGACGTGGTAAGACAGTATAGGGAAAGCTATGATGTCTATGGTACGAAGATGTCTTTCGAATGGGAGCAATTGGAAGACGAAAAACACGCTATCTTTGAAGGGGGTGAAAGCGCCCGTAGAATCGATGTTCCGGATACTGATGAACTTTTGATCGAGCCGATCAAACACTTCACCAAAAGGGAAAAGATCGACGACCCAAATCACGTGTCTTTCCTACAGGGAGCGGGACATGGAGGATCGCATCCCCACTTGGTACAGGAGTTTGTCGCTGCCATCGTCGAAGGAAGGGATTCCGCTGTGGATGCAGCAATGGCCGCCAATTATACCTGTGCAGGTATCTGCGCCCACGAATCGGCCATGAATGGCGGTAAGAGGATAGATATCCCACAGTTCGAGTAAAAAAAGCTCCCGCAGATCTGGCAGATCAACGCAGAAAAGATCTGTAAAGACTGCTTCACCTGCCTGTCGGCAGGCAGGTCTGCGGGAAAATTCTTCCTATGCATTCCGCGAAATTTGCGGGAATAAAACCAACTACTATGCAACTTGGAGTAAGCACATTTTTATGGGTTTCGCCCTTTGACAATCATTCTTTTCATTTGGTGCAGAAGGTCAAAGATATGGGCTTTGACCTTATTGAAATCCCGGTGGAAAAAAAGGAACTTATCGACTGGGAAAAGCTGAAAGAAGCCATTCAGGAAGCTGGGCTTAAGGTTACCATCAGCGGCGCCTTTGGAGCCGATCGGGACATTTCCAGTGAGGATCCTGCCATTCGTCAGCACGGGCTTCAATATATCAAAGATTGTGTGGAAATAGCCGCCTTTATGGGAAGCCCTTTGTTTGGTGGTCCTTTCTATTCGGCAGTGGGTAAGACCAGGTTTATTTCAGAAGAACAAAAAGAGCAGGAAAGACAATGGTGCATTGAGAACCTGCTTGAAGCTTCCCAATTTGCCCAGCAACATGGGATCATCCTGGGATTGGAACCGCTGAACCGATTTGAAAGCGATATGGTGAATACCGCTGATCAGGCACTTTCCCTCGTCAAGGAAGTCAACCACCCTAACCTTAAAATTGCATTGGACACTTTCCATTGTAATATAGAAGAAAAGAATATTCCGGCAACCATCCGCAAGGTAGGAAAGGATTGGTTGTGCCATGTCCAAGGCAATGAAAGCGACCGCGGCACTCCCGGGACGGGCAATGTGGATTGGCAGGGGATCAAAGAGGCCTTGGAAGAGATCGGCTATGAAGGTGCCGTTGTCATTGAGACCTTCGGTACCGTATCAGAAGAAATTGCGAAAGCCACCTGCATCTGGCGTCCGTTGGCCAATAGCTCAGACGAACTGGCGGAAGAAGGGCTGGCGTTTTATAAGCAGCTGTTTGGATCAAACAGCAGATAATGAATGGATGGGTACTATGTTTGTTTAGTAGATAATGTATATTGTACCATCGCAAACTAAACGTAGTACTCATTCTAATAGGATGTTATGAAAAATTCAAAACTCACGCTGCCGGAGAGTTTTGATGTAAGCGAAGCAGAATTAAAGATCTTAATAGCCGGAGAGCTATATGAGAGGCAGAAACTTTCCCTGAGTCAGTTGGCTCAACTAGCGGGAATGTCCACAAGGGGGTTTATTGAAATTATGGGGAAATATGGGTTTTCCCTCTTCAGTAAGTCGGAGGATGACCTAATTTCCGACATTGAAAATGGGTGATTTTATCATCTGCTGATAAATTATGGCAATTAATTTTCGACTTC
>DATGMS010000009.1:0-12310 GCA_035307285.1 Cyclobacteriaceae bacterium | reverse complement strand
AACGCCATCGTACTAAACACAATGGCGGAGATGGAGATCGCTTTTCTCATACTTTTATTCCTCGTCTACCTGCCTCTATTTGCAGTCACCCGCAAAAAAAGAAAACTGCAACAAAAAACATTTGTGCTCTACTGGCTACGGCCGCTACTAAGTAGCGAACAGCCTACTATATACAACCAAATGCTCTTTGTCAACACGATCATCCTGGTCTATCTCGTGCTGTCCGTCATCATCTATCAATACTACAACTATTCGCCCGCCTTGCTTATACTTTCTGTGGTCATGGCTGGCCTGTGCCTTGTCGTGACGAATTTCTTCTTTATCTCCCGCTCTTTCCCTAAAACCGAACTTGTGGATACCCAGCATGATGACGGGGGAAATCTGAGGCCGTTTGGGGGTATTACCGCTGCTTATGTGACACTTTGGATCATAGCGAAACTGATGATCATCCACCCTCATTATGAACCTGTCAAGCTCTGGGACATTATTATCCTTCTTGTCAGCATCGCTGCATACGCATCACACCGTGCCATTAAGGCTGGTCAGAATAAGAGAGCGAAGTCTTGGGAAAAGTTTAGCAAATCCATATTTAGAATAAAGAACCAATACCTCAACTACAAAATATACAGCACTTCCTTAATACTTCTACTCTCCATCATCCCCACCTTGATCTTCTTTAGTATCAACTACAGGGCGGAGCAAGAAATTCTGTTTAAGCAAAAAGCAAATTCATTGATAGAACGAATGGCCAATTGGAGACAGGTGAAATCGGCTCCCCTTATCCAAAAAAGAACAGATATTTCAGAGCCTACAGTTGAGCCTTTAAAGGGCTTTATCACACAGATGGAAAAGGCTGCAGATAAAAAGCAATACGTGACTGGCGAATTTAAAATTGACCAAATCCCGAGAGAGTTGATTCCTTCCAAAAATCCCGAACGCGGTGACGAGTGGTACGACCAAATGAGAGTCGAATTTGAAAATTACGGCATCAATTCGAAAGGTTATATCGGCACGGGAAACTCTTCCTCTTGGCACATCGATGGTGAAACTATTTATTTCCCCCAAGCTTTTACTCCCCAGAAGGTCACGGCATCCATTGGAAGTTTCCAAGATCTTTTCGTTTCCAACTGGTGGGGAATGATGTTATTCCTGGCATTATTGGTCCTGATCAGCTATATTTTAATTGGTCTGGTAGCAGAAAAAATCTACGGCCTTGATTTTAAAGGTTATGCTACGATGATTCGTCCGCACAACCCTATTGAGATAAGTGAAAAGCTTATCCAAGCCTATCAAGGAGCCGATCTTCTAAAAGACTCCTTCAACAACTCTTTTATTGTGGGAGTAAATGCCTCACATGTTTATGAGATATATCACCAACTCAGAAGATGGAAGAATGATGAATTCTATAGTATCGAACTACTAGATTTACCCAACCTCATTGAAGAGTTTAGGGATCCTAACCCTGTAGCAATGGTGGAGTATTTTGCCAGCGGGACTTTAAACTTTCGGATTCCCGTACGAAGGCTGGTCAAGAATGCTTACGACAATTACACCCCCTTACTGGAAGCGTTAAATGACAAACATGCACGAACAGGTAAACCTCCTCTGATGGTTTATATTGAACATTTTGAATATGCCTATGATGATGAGGCTTTGAACAGCATCAAACTAAATTTATTGCAAAGGCTGGTCAGCAACCCTTCAATCCGGGTAGTCATTTCTTCAGAAATAAGCCCTACCAAAATCTTTGAATTTTATGAAGAGCGTATCAAGGGGGCCAGCACCATAGGCTCTACAAGCTTAGAAAATATCGAAAAGATCGATCGCCTTAAATCCGCATTCAAACAATGGCAGCATCTTTTAGGAGGCTTCTACCGAATCACCTTCCCTCTCACCGTAAATGACCAAGACGTCATTCCAAAAGAACTTAGTCATGGCCAATATCTTAATAGAATCAATAGCAAATATGCTATCCTCTTCGGCGGATTCACAAACGACGATAACCATATCCTCAACGTACAGGAAACTTCCTTTACGTACTATTTTGCTATCTGGAACTCACTCTCAAAGGAAGAACGGTATATCATTTATGATATCGCACATGACCGCTTTATTAATGCCAACAATGTTGATGGCATCATCGACCTTTTACATAAAGGAATCTTGATCTATGACCATTCCCTTCACCTTATGAATGAAAGCTTCACCAACTTCGTCTTAACAAAGGTAAGCAGCGACGAAGCACTAGAAAGAGAACTTGAAAGCAACAAAAAAGGGAATTGGAGCACGGCCTCCGCTGTATTGATATTGGTGATCATCAGCTTAATCGCCTTCATATCCTTCGGAAGAATAAACATCTTACAGGATGTCAATGCATTGCTGACCTCTCTCGCTGCCATCATTGCAGTATTTCTGCGCTTAGGCGGAATGTTTATCTCAGGAAAAGCAAAGGAATAGTCTCAAACTATATCCCTCGCTAACATCCTCGATTTCGGAAGACATACAGTAAATGTCGATCCGTTACCCAATTCGCTTTGTACCGAAATATCTCCCCCCAAAGCCTCAACTTGCATCTTAGTGAGGTATAATCCCATCCCTTTAGCTTGCTTGTGAAAATGAAAGGTTTTGTACAAGCCAAACAGCTTATCACCCACCGAATCCAGATTCATTCCCAAGCCATTATCTGCTATGGACAGACAGATCTGATTCTCTTCTTCCCAAGATTTTATCTCAATATGCGGTTGACGGTCTGAAGAACGGTATTTTAAAGCGTTGGAAATGAAATTATGCAAGATGCTTTCTGCATATACCTTAGGAAGGTAGACATAAGGAACCTGAAGGTCGAAACTCAGCTTGGGTCCTGCTGAACGAATCTCCTCGGTCTGGAGATTTTCCCATTCCTTTTCCATCAGCTCACCCAAGTCCACTTCTTCTGAAGGCAATTCATCTCCCAATCGCATATCCATCACCTTATTAAGATCATTCATGGTGTTGATCATGTTTTCTACAATGGAGGGGATCTTCTGGAGAAGAAACTGCGAGTTTGCTTCGGTAGGTTCGCTCTGGTAATACTCATGAAGCAACAAAATATTATTCATGGGGGCCCTCAGATTATGCGCCATGATCAAACTGAAATCCTCGAGTTGATTGTTCTTAGCCTCTAATTTCTGTGCAGACTTTTCCAGCTGAAAATTCAAAACCTTCAAAGATGCCGCCTGATCTCTTAATTGAAATGCGGTTAGGTCTTTAACAAAAGTTCTGGCAACATCTAATTCATTTTTGGTCCATTTCTGCGACTTCCCCCTCACGACCTCTTCCCATTTCTCAAATGATTTTCTGGGGTGGATGTAATTGCTGTCTTTCAATTCAGGCTTTTCCGGATTGCCTGCCCAAATGCGAACCCGTGGGATTTCAGGTTTGAAAAAAAGTAAGTATTCATCATTATACTTGGATATTTCCAAGGCCAAAAGACCACAAGCCTTGTCTTTATAATTTATGGCCTCTGGAAATACCTTCCACAGACTTCTCGTGCATACTGTTTTTGAATTGTTCTCGTTGACCAACCAATATATGATCCCTCTTATTTCAGCTTCTGAAGGAGTTAAACCATAGCAGTATAGCTTACGGTTAAGCAGAATAGCTGCACCGATTCCCTGTTGTACAAACAGCAAATTGAGGTTTTCCTTGTCAAGGCCCGTGGCCAGATCCTCATGTTTTTCAAGTGCTTCTACTATGGATACTCTCTGCTGTGTTAGTTGTTTAAGCGTTTTTAAATCTGCTGACTTTTGAATAGAAGTAATTTCGCTTGCCAGTGCCTGCGTGGTTAAAAGAGCCATTTTTCTCTTCCAAGCATCAATAAAAACAGGCTGGTAATTATGGCAAGTAATTAGTCCCCACAATCTATTCTTTGATAGGATCGAGAAAGAAATAGTGGACCTTACCTCCATGTTATTCAAATACTCCAGGTGAATTTCGGAAGGATTACGCAACTCTGACTTCAGAATATCAGTAGGAGCGCCGGTAGAAGGGTTAACATACGGAAGTATATCAACCGCTTTTGCCTTAACGTCAGGTATCTGACGAACGGTTTTACGAAGAAGCAGGTTCCTAGCGGGAGAGGGTATATCACTGGCAGGAAAACGGTGTCCCATAAAAGCCTCTGAGTCACCTTTTAAGCTTTCCCCAATTACCTCAGAGTTCCAGTTCTTGTCAAACCGTATCACATTGACTCGGTCGTAGTCAAGATATTCCTGCATCTCCTTGGCAACCAATTTCGCCATATCCATCTGATCTTCCAGCTGGTTGAGCTTCGTCTTGAGCTGAGATAGTTTGTCAAGCTGTTGTAACTTTTCGTTAGGCGATGGATCTGAATAAGGTTCACACTCTACAATGATTTTGTCACCTGAAAAATGGTTGAAGCCGAAAAATTTCTTTCCCCCCAAGGCAACTATATCATAGCCGTTAGCAAGAAATACATTCTTGAACCAGTCGTCGGACCCTTGGGGAAGAAGATCCATTATAGAACTTCCTAACCAATCCTTGGCTGCAATATCAGGAACAAACGAATTCAGATTTTCGCTGATTTGTTCGATCAGAAGACTATTGCTGTCGATCACCAAAAGAAAGCCATGCGGCTGAATCCGTCCAATAATATGAATGGGCTCTTTATCACAGTTGGAAAGATCGACTTTGAATTGTTGGTAGTTTTGCATAAGAGGGAAATGATGACAAATCGGTATTAACTTCTTAGATTGAAAAATGTATGTAATGATATAAAAAAAGCTACGGAATAAAAAAAATATTTGAGCCAATACAAAGGTGATATGTCATAGCATGGACTGTTTAAATAAATCAAAAGTACGATTCGCAGCGGCGATAACTGCTTTTTCTTCCTCTGAATTCCAGTTTCTGTTATCTAAAAATAGTTTAAAGTCTTGCCACATTTTGGTGGTATCATCGCCATAACTGGAAAAAAACTTGAAACCTCTCTCCGTAGAAACCCCTAACTTTTCAGCAATCATCTTGCAGATAATCTGTCCCCCCAAAGTTGAACCTTCTATGACATACAAAGCACCTATGGCTTGAAAAGGATCATCAATAGTATGTACAGGGAACTGGGTTGCAAGTGGCGTACCTCGAAAGTACTCCAAATCATCCAGTATCCATGAAATTTTTCTCCTACGCATCATATCAGGCAGGACAGTTCCCAACTGGGAAGCGATCTCCTGTTCAATTGGCGCGAAGAACCTATAAAAGAAACCGAGTAGGATTAGGTAGTCATCCGTGTCCTGAATCGATTTGATTTTTTGTACCACCAATTTCTCCAGTTCTTGGTGTGCGGTTTTTGTGTTTTCTTTTAGCTTTTGGGAAAGCATCTCAGTCATAACGTCGAAAAAGCTTCTGGTAAGAAGCTTTTGGATTATATCTCCACTTCATTTTTATTCGCCAACTGGCCACAGGCGGCATCAATATCTTGGCCACGGGATTTACGGACTTTTGCAACAACGCCGTTTTGTTCCAGAATTCTGATATACATTTCTACGCTTTCTTGGGATGCTTGTCGGAATTCGCCTTCATCAATGGGGTTGTACTGAATAATATTTACTTTAGAAGGGATATGTTTGCAAAATTTAGCCAATGCTTTGGCATGCCGCTCATCATCGTTGATGCCATCCCAGATCACATATTCATAAGTGACCTTTCTTTTGGTCTTGGCATACCAATACTTTAATGCCTCCGCCAAATCTTCAATAGGGTTAACCTCATTGATCGGCATCAGCCGGGTTCGGGTTTCATTAATCGCGGAATGAAGAGACAGGGCGAGGTTAAATTTCACCTCATCATCCGCCAGCTTTTTGATCATCTTAGCAATGCCCACCGTAGACAGGGTAATCCTTTTGGGTGCCATGCCCAAGCCTTCCGAAGAAGTGATTTTTTCGATCGCTTCAATTACATTGTTATAATTCAACAGCGGCTCACCCATACCCATAAAGACGATATTGGTAAGAGGACGTTGGAAGTAGGTTTCCGCTTCTTCCTTTATGGCTACTACTTGGTCATAGATTTCGGCGGCGTTCAAATTCCTCATACGCTTCAACCTGGCTGTAGCACAAAAATTGCAATCTAAACTGCAACCGACTTGCGAAGAAATACAGGCAGTTATTCTTTTAGAGGTAGGAATCAGGACAGATTCTACCACCTTCCCATCGTAGAGTTTTACCGCATTCTTGATTGTGCCGTCTACGCTGTGCTGCATCAGGTCAACATGGATATGGTCAATGGTAAAACTCGCCTTGAGAAGTTCCCTAATCGGCTTCGATATATTGGTCATATCGTCGAAATTCTTCAACGACTTGTTCCACAACCATTCATAAACCTGCTTAGCACGGAATTTCATTTCTCCGGCTGAAAGAAAAAACTCCTCCAGCTGAGTCAAGGTCATTTTCCTGATGTCCTTTTTTTCCATGAGGTACAAAAATTATTTAGATTCTGTTAACCGATAATCAACAACAAAAGGTTCAAAATGAACCCTTTGTTGTTGAAAACGGAATGTATTTATCCATCTTGACCGCCATACGATCATCTATGTACCGAAGGAATTCGAAACTCACGTGCGTAGATGACCAGTACTACTCCTTCTGTTGGGACAAGTAGGTGATCAAAGAAGCGAACTCCTCATAAGAAAGAGAATTGGCCAATCCGGCGGGCATCATAGAGGTTTCCAATTCTTCTCTCTTTTGAATGTCCTCCGTGTTGATGGTATGCGCGGCTCCGGTAATATCCCGGAGGACCACCCGCTCCGCGGATTCGGCTGTTACAAAGCCCATGTAACTCCTTCCATCTTTGGTAGAAACCAGAACAGAGGCAAATCCTTGAGAAATGGAGGCATTTGGCTTCAAAATAGATTCGGCAATTTGTTGCCTACTCATGATCGAGCCGATTTGTCCCATGTAAGGGCCTTTGAGCGCTTCTCCTTTTTCGATGCTGTGACAGGCGTTGCAACCCTGCTGGAGAAAAATGCTCTTTCCGGCTATAGGATCTCCTTTGATCTCCGCCATCGCCAACATTACATCTTCAATGGAACTTTCACCAATCTGCCCTTTTTTATTCTTGATTTTCTCTAGATCCACTTTAACGTCCTCCACAATCAATGGAGCTTCCTCACCTCCGAACTCAGTTATTCCTAACCGGAGTTTGCCGTTCAGGTCCGCAAAAAATTCCTTCCCCGCCGTTGAGGCCTTCTTCCATTCGTCCATCAATATATTTCTAATCTCCTCGGAAGACTCCCATTTGACAGGTCGGTAATAAGGGCCATGAGTATCTGGCCGCGTGCCCCACCACCAAGAGGCATCGTAGTCTGCTTCTTTTTGATAAAGCCTGGCCAATGTCGCAAGGATTTTTTGCTGTAAAGCTCTGTTATTGGTTTCCTTAGCCTGTGATTCCTTATAAGCAGCAATTAATCCCTCAACGGCTTTGGGATCATGCATGTAACGGAGAGCCCATAGTGCCAAATCGGAATTGCCAGATGCCACTGCGGAAACTGCCTGATCTACAGCATTCAATTTTACTAGCGATTGTACCGAAAGATGAGCAGGAACAATATCCGCATTAGGATTAGCATGGGGCCCTTCTTCTCCTTTCGGGGGAGAAACGAAGGAATCCGGAACTTCTATTGCCAACAAAGCCTCCGCTGCCTCGACCTTACCCAATCTCCCCAAGCCTATAATAGCGGCAGCCTGAACCCTCGGAGATGGATCCTTTAGCCCTTGCAGGAAAGGCTCCAATGGAACGTCATCTACCAACGGCTTCCTGTCTGACAGTGCTCTTAAGGCATGCTCGCGCATATCATCGTCAGAGGAAAGCTCTACCAGATTTCCAATAGCATCCACTCCTGCTACCTGTGCATAGGCGTACATTCCTGCTACACGATGCTCAATGGACAAGCTACTATTGGAAGCAATCTCCCATGCGGCTTCAGCGGCCTTTTTAGCAGGTCTTGAAATCAGTTCTTGTTGTGCGTAAAGCCGGGCAGCAGCGCTTCCGGAGGTCAACAATTCCTGAAGTGTGCTGATGGAAGCGTCTTTGAGGTCGGGAAAAGATTGATATTCCCAGTTTTTGGGGACGGCGCGAACCACAAAGCCTTTGCTGGAATCTCCTGAATAACCTGCTCCGTCCCAAGCGGAAAGATACAGTCTACCGGAAGCATCCACATCCAAGTCCGTGATCTGGGGCAACTTGAGAAACTCTTCCTCCTCTTGTGTATAGCTGGCTCCCGAAGGCGTCACGCGATGAATATACAGCTGGCTTCTTCCCCAGTCTGCCATCATCGGTACCCGGTTGTATTGCTCAGGCCAGGTAGAATCATCCATATACAAGGCCCCGGTGCCTGAACCGCCACCAAGGTCCACCATGGCCGGAATTATTTCTTCCGTGAAATGCTTGAACAACACAGGATAGCCATACTCGGCAGATTGGATCTGATGGCTAAAGCGGATGTTCCAGCCACCACCGTCGTTGGTGTTGCCGCGGCTATAAATATTCATTAAAGGATCAATCGCTACATCATACACGTTTCGAGTCCCATGGTTATAAATCTCCATTTCTGTGCCATCAGGCCTCACCCTTACAATGCCTCCCCCTAACATGGTCAGTTCCGTCCCATCGCGGTCAACCGCCTTGTGGAAGCCGAAATCCCCAACGGCAATGTAAATCCATCCATCAATCCCAAGGCGGATACCATTGGTCGCGTGATCGGTTCCCCTTTCCCGAATGTATTTGACATTGCTGATATGCTGTATTAATGGTTTGGAAGCCCCGTCTGCCACACCATCCTGATCTTTGTCTTCAAACACGACCAAGTCCATTCCTGAAGCCAAGCCATCATCACCGAATACAGTGTGGAGCACAAAAACCTGATCCCCTAAAACAATAACCCCACGCGGATTATCCACTTGGGCAAACTCTGTGTAGCTGTCCATGACTCCATCATTGTTGCAGTCCACCAGCCGCACAATGCTGCCCTTTCCGGGATCTTTTCCCAAAGAGCCAATCATATCCACTCCAACATATACCTCACCCGAAGGGGCTACAGCCAGGGTTGCTGGGCTTGGAACCAGATCAGGTCCCGCAAAGGCGGTGATTTCCAAATCCTCCGGCCAATTCAGGCCAACGGCTAGGGAATCGATCGAAGCCAGAGATTCGCTCCTTTCTTGTGGTTGGCAGTTTTCAGCCTTTTTACTGCATCCCATTGCAATAGCAATCAGTAAAAGGGCAAGGCTTGTTTTACGCATTTTTATTTAAATTTTATGAAAAGTGCGACAAAGTTAATCACTCCTCACGTTATTGTAGGTGTTGCCGTGCTTTTTTTACCAATGGTAGATATCTGTTGACCGATGGGTTTCTCAAGCTTACATTCTTTCTCAATCTCTAACATTTAACTAGCGGGTGAAAGACACAACCATTCCTCTCTTTATTTCCTGTCAATTAGTCCTAAATGAAGAGCGGCATCGTTCGATTTCGGACATATTTTCCGAATCCTCACAGAAAAGGGTTAGTGGTTTAAGTTTTGATAACTTAATGCTCAGCGAACACACCATTATCTGCATGAATATTGGGGATGCATAGTAATTCATACCTGTTCATGCTGGATAAGAGATTAAATGCGATATAGAGATAAAATTAGGAATACATGGACTTTAACCAATTTACCATAAAATCACAGGAGGCGTTACAAAAGGCCGTTGAGCTTTGTTCTGCGGAACAACAGCAAGTCATAGAGCCCGCCCATTTGCTAAAAGGAATTTTGACAGAAGATGAAAACGTCACCGACTTTCTCTTCAAAAAATCAGGGGCCAACAAGGCCTTGATCAACCAGAAATTGGAGGAAGTTATTAAGACTCTTCCTAAGGCGAGCGGCCAACAACCCTATCTTTCCAACGCAGCCAACCAGGTGCTCACTAAGGCAAAAGATTACTTGAAGCCGTTTGAGGACGAATATGTAGCCATAGAACACTTGCTATTGGCGATCTTGGCCGGAAATGATAAAGCTGCTCAATTGCTAAAAGACCAAGGTCTCAAGGAGAAGCCATTAATTGAAGCCATAAAAGAACTTAGAAAAGGAAATAAAGTGACAGATCCAAACGCAGAATCAAAATACAGGTCGTTGGAAAGGTATTCCAAAAACCTCAATGACTTGGCTAGGCAGGGAAAAATTGATCCCGTCATTGGCCGAGACGAAGAAATCCGGAGGGTGTTGCAGATATTGGCGAGGAGAACCAAAAACAACCCCATTCTCATCGGTGAACCTGGGGTGGGTAAAACCGCCATTGTAGAAGGCTTGGCCCAACGAATTATCAGCGGCGACGTTCCCGAAAACCTGAAAACAAAGATCATTGTCTCTTTGGATATGGGACTTTTGGTCGCCGGTGCCAAGTACAAAGGGGAATTTGAGGAGCGGCTTAAGGCAGTCATTAAGGAAGTTACGGATTCTGAAGGGGAAATTATCCTCTTTATCGATGAGATCCATACCCTCATAGGAGCGGGTGGCGGAGAAGGTGCCATGGATGCGGCTAACTTACTAAAACCCGCACTCGCCCGCGGCGAGCTTCATGCCATTGGCGCCACAACCTTAAAGGAATACCAAAAACACATCGAAAAGGATAAAGCCTTGGAACGTAGGTTCCAACAGGTGCTCGTGGATGAACCGGATGCTGCGGACGCTATCTCCATTCTCCGAGGTATCAAGGACAAGTACGAACTGCACCACGGTGTTCGAATTAAGGATGATGCGGTGATTGCGGCGGTGGAACTTTCCCAAAGATATATTACCGACCGGTTCTTACCGGACAAGGCCATTGACCTAATGGATGAATCAGCGGCTCGGCTAAGGATGGAAATTGATTCCCTTCCACAGGAACTGGATGAACTGAACCGGCGGATCATGCAGCTCGAAATTGAAAGGGAGGCTATTCGCAGGGAGAAAGACCACGACAAGGAATCGGTGCTCAGCAAAGAAATCGCTGACCTGTCCGAAAAACGACGAGACCTGAAAGCAAAATGGGAAGGTGAAAAAGCCGTGATCTTGGGCATCAGAAGAGAAAAGGAAAATATTGACAGCTTCAAAATGGAAGCCGAGCAGGCAGAAAGGGCCGGGGACTATGGAAAAGTGGCAGAAATCCGCTACGGCAAAATTGTCGAAAGTGAGAAAAAGCTGGATTCCTTCCAGAAGCAACTGGAAGAAATGCAGGCCGGAAGTTCCCTTTTAAAAGAAGAAGTCGATGCAGAAGATATCGCTGCGGTAGTGGCCAAATGGACGGGCATTCCGCTCTCCAAAATGATCCAGAGTGAAAGGGAAAAACTCCTGTATCTCGAAGAGGAGTTGGGCAAGCGTGTTGCTGGCCAGCGGGAGGCCATCACGGCTTTGGCGGATGCGGTACGAAGAAGCCGGGCAGGGCTCCAAGATCCCAAACGCCCCATCGGATCATTTATCTTCTTGGGTACCACCGGCGTCGGAAAGACAGAACTTGCAAAAGCCTTGGCGGAGTATCTCTTCAACGATGACAACGCCATGGTAAGGATTGATATGTCCGAATATCAGGAAAGACATGCAGTGAGTCGTCTGATCGGAGCGCCTCCAGGCTATGTGGGCTATGATGAAGGGGGGCAGTTGACCGAGGCAGTAAGGAGGAAACCTTATTCCGTCATTCTTTTGGATGAAATCGAGAAAGCCCACCCGGATGTATTCAATATCCTGCTACAGGTACTGGATGATGGTAGACTGACCGACAACAAGGGGCGGATGGCCAACTTCAAGAACACCATCATCATCATGACCACCAATATCGGCTCGCACCTGATCCAGGAGCGATTTGCCGAAATGGAAGAGTGGAACAAAGAGCAGGTGATGGAAGACACTAAAGGGGAAGTTTTCGAAATGTTAAGAAAAACCGTGCGGCCCGAGTTCCTCAACCGGATCGACGAGGTAATTATGTTTGAGCCGCTGAGCAAATCCATCATCCGCAAGATTGTGGATATCCAATGGAGGGAAATCCAGGAAAGGTTGCAGGAGTCGGGAATTGAAATTGAAGCTACCCAAGAAGTATTGGATCATATGGGAGAAGTCGGTTTCGACCCCCAATTCGGTGCAAGGCCTTTAAAAAGGACGATGCAGCGGCTTGTGCTGAACGAACTTTCCAAGCAGATCCTAAGCGGCTATATCAAAAATGATTCGGCCGTACTGGTGGATTTGGATGCCGAAAATCAGGTCTACTTCAAGAATATCAACAGTATAGAGGTGTAAGAAAAAAGCCCT
>DATGMS010000008.1:0-3656 GCA_035307285.1 Cyclobacteriaceae bacterium | reverse complement strand
TTCTACTACTGATTGGGCAATTATTATTGGCTTTTTTGTGATTTCGACGCTTATCGGGTTATTTGCATCAAGAACAGCGGGTAAGAGTGCCAAAGAGTTTTTTCTTTCCGGTAGAAATATGCCATGGTGGCTGTTGGGCGTTTCCATGGTGGCTACCACCTTTTCTGCGGATACCCCTAATCTGGTGACAGATATTGTAAGAAAAAACGGTGTGTCAGGCAACTGGGTATGGTGGGCGTTTTTGTTAACCGGCATGTTGACGGTTTTCGTTTATGCCAAATTATGGAGGCGTTCTGAATTAAATACAGATCTAGAATTTTATGAAATCAGATACGGAGGAAAGTCCGCAGCTTTCTTAAGAGCATTCAGAGCCTTATACCTGGGCGTTTTCTTCAATATCGTTATTATGGCTACGGTATCTTTGGCCGCAATAAAGATAGGTGGCGTAATGCTCGGGCTTTCGCCTATGCAAACCATGCTGATAGCATCCATCGTGACAGTGATTTACAGTTCCTTGGGGGGACTAAAAGGGGTTTTGTTGACAGATTTCTTCCAGTTCTTTATTGCCATTGCGGGTTCTTTTGGAGCAGCATATTATGTACTGGGTCTGCCGGAGATAGGTTCTTTAAACAACCTTTTGGCCCATCCCAATGTAGCCGGGAAGCTTAACATGCTCCCTGACTTTTCAGATACCGCTAATTTGGTTCCTTTACTTCTTATCCCCTTGGCCGTACAGTGGTGGGCTACCTGGTACCCCGGAGCAGAGCCCGGTGGCGGAGGGTATATCGCCCAACGGATGCTTTCTGCTAAAGACGAAAGAAATGCCATGGGAGCCACGCTGTTCTTTAATATTACGCATTACGCACTGCGGCCTTGGCCTTGGATCATTGTTGCTTTAGCATCACTTGTCATATTTCCGGAAGTTTCAGATATTAAAACAGCCTTCCCCCATGTGGCGGACAGCACCCTTAACGACGACTTGGCATATTCCGCCATGCTTACTTTTCTTCCGTCGGGGTTGATGGGACTTGTATTAGCTTCTCTTATCGCTGCTTTCATGTCCACCATTTCTACCCACTTAAATTGGGGTTCATCCTACGTAGTAAATGATTTTTATCTTCGATTTATTAAACCTTCAGCGACGGACAAGGAACAGGTATTGGTAGGAAGATTATCCACGGTGTTGTTAATGCTCTTTGCTGCTATACTTGCACTGGGACTATCTAATGCCCTGCAGGCTTTTGATATTTTATTACAAATAGGCGCCGGCACTGGTTTAATTTTTATTCTCCGCTGGTTTTGGTGGAGGATAAATGCCTACACGGAGATATCCGCAATGATTGTTTCGTTCTTCGTGGCCATCTATTTTGAAATGGGGCATGAAGCTCTCGGCTTCGAACCTATGTTAAGCCATTGGAAGCTTCTTATCGGGGTAGGCATTACTACAGCCTCATGGCTGTTGGTGACTTTCCTCACTGCCCCAGAAAAGGATGAAGTGTTATTGGCCTTCTATAGGAAAGTGCGGCCTGCCGCCTTCGGATGGAACAGCTTGTTAAGAAGGTATCCGAATGAGGTGGCAGAACCCGGAAGACTGCCTATGGAGATCGGATTGATGCTCATAGCTTCATTTATGGTGTATTCGACCGTGTTTGCTACTGGCTACTGGATATACGGAAACATAGTTCCTGCTGTCATCACGACGGTAATTAGCGTCCTAGGTGGTGTGATTCTATTTGCAGCTTGGAATAAGATAAAATAGCGAAGAGAATTATTTTCACCTTTTACTGGTTAAGGTACAAAGCATTCATTATTATGTCTATAACAACTGCAGAAATTCTAAAGGACAACCAGCTACGGGTTACCAGCTGTAGGAGGGATGTGTTGCAGACCTTCTTGCAAAGACAAGTGGCTTTGTCACATTCTGATCTTGAGGAAGAACTAAAGGAAAGTTATGATCGGGTGACTATTTATCGGACTTTGAAGACGTTCTTGGATAGTGACCTGATCCATAAGGTACTAGATGACAGTGGGGCTACAAAATATGCCTTGTGCTTACATGATGTTCAGTCACATGACCATGAACATGTTCATTTTAAGTGTTTGAAATGTGGTCAGACCAACTGCATTGAGGAAGTTTCCTTGCCCCGTATCCAGTTGCCCAATGGCTATATTGCCAATGAAATGAATCTGTTGGTCCAGGGGACGTGTAAAAACTGCAGTTAAACCTGGAGCGGCCCAGATGTTTTCCTCTTCGGCACATCGGAGGGCCATATCACTCCGGGCGGCAGATCAATCTTAGGGGGGGTCAGATCCTCCACACCTCCATCACCGTCCTCGTCTTCATTTTTTTTCTTAGAGGGAAGAGGCGATTTGGTCATTTTTGCCACAAAATAGATGAGTATAACGTACGCTATCCCACACAAGATCAGATCAATCACTAAACTACTCATACCTTCAACGACTTTAGTGTACAATGTGGGGATTAAGTTACAATATTTATTCCAATTAAAGAATATCGGTGGGCCGCAAAAGTTTTATCCTCTTGGGCTAAAACCAATTTTATAAATTCAATTTAGCCATTGGCTTGTTAAATAAGGGATATCATCGGATATTTGCGGACTGAAAAACCGAAAGAAATGATTGTAAAAACCAAAAAATATAAATTAGAGACCAAGACCTATATAAAAATTGGGATGATGAACATTCTTAAGGAACAATGGTGGGTGATCCTTATCGCCTTGGCCATAGCTTCTGGCTATTTCTTCATTGCGTCCTGGTGGTGGATCAGCATGGCTATCCTTGCCTATCTACTATATCTTCTTTTTTGGGTGATACAGTTTGCCGGAGTCAGTCAAATGGAACAGAATAAAGTGATGTTCGAGAAGTTGGCGTATGAAATAGATAGCCGTCAGATTTTGATGAAAATCAACCCCAAACAGGGAATGCCGATCAAATGGGAAATGATTAAGAAGGCGCAGATCAACAAGGATGATTTTTTGCTAACCATGTCCAAAGCCCAATTTATACATCTTCCCTTCCGGATTTTCAATTCGGAAAACGAACGAAAATTCATGGAAACTATTTTGAGGAGAAAGGGCTACATCAAGCAGCCGATAGAATCCACAGCGAAATAAAAAAAGTCCTTTTAAGGACTTTTTTTATTTAAACTTATCTGCATACCTATAAGCTTCAATCAAGGCTAGTTCCCCTTCTTTCCCCGGCAGGGCATTGCCATGCTCCATTCCCATGATTCCTGTATACCCTTTGGAATCAATATGCTTAAACACATTCCTATAGTTGATTTCACCTGTGCCAGGTTCTTTCCTTCCTGGGTTGTCTCCCAGTTGGAAATAAGCAATTTCATCCCAACAGTGGTTGATATTGGTGATCAAATCTCCTTCGTTGCGTTGCAGGTGGTAAGCATCGTACAGGATTTTACAGGAAGGACTGTTCACGCCCCTACAGATCAGATGGGTTTGTGTAGAATAACGGAGGAAAAGGTTGGGGGTATCACTTAAAGGCTCCAATACCATAATCAAACCATGCGGTTCCAGTATTTCTGCTCCGCGTCGCAAGGTGTCGATTACATTGCTGGTTTGAATATCAAGCGGCAGCCTTCTGTCGAAATCTCCGGGTACTACCGTTGTCCATTTTGC
>DATGMS010000007.1:0-5176 GCA_035307285.1 Cyclobacteriaceae bacterium | reverse complement strand
AATAAGGGTTTTTGGTTCCTGCAAACATAAAGGCAAGGCAGACGCCGGGAAGAACAGCATGGGAAATGGCGTCACCGATCAACGCCTTTTTGTCCAAGAAAGTAAAGGTGCCCACCATCGCCGCGCTGATCGACAAAAAGGAAATCCCTACGACCACAAATACCACATTGGGATCCTGAAATGAAAAGAAGTAGAGAAAGTCTTCCATATCAATTTTTTAGAGGATCAATGCTGCTTTTTTTGATCAAATCACCGACATCCGCCAATAAGGTGAGCTTGCCACCATAGGTTTTTTGTAGAAGTTCATCGGTCAGAACCTTCTCTGTAGGCCCGGATGCCACCAAATGCATATTGAGCAAGATAATCCAATCAAAATAGTCGCTGGCTGAGTAAATATCGTGGTGAACCACTACTACCGTTTTTCCGGCAGCGGTCATCTCTTTGAGCAAAGTAACAATAGCTTTCTCCGTACTGATATCCACTCCGGCAAAAGGTTCATCCATAAAATAGATATCCGCTTCCTGTGCCAAGGCCCGGGCAATGAAAACGCGTTGCTGCTGACCGCCGGACAACTCGCTTATCTGACGGTCAGCAAATGGCGCCATGTTCACTTTTTCAAGGCATGACATGGCCAAAGCTTTTTCTTTTTTACCCGGTCTCCGGAAGAGGCCCAGCTTATGGTAGGTGCCCATCATCACGATATCCAAGGCGGAAGAGGGAAAATCCCAATCCACTGATTCCCGCTGGGGAACATAACTGATTCGTTTTCTGGTCCTTTCCAGATCCTGATCAAAAATTTTTACAAAGCCGCTGTTGTACTCCACGAGTCCCATGATGGCTTTTATGAGGGTGGATTTTCCGGCCCCGTTGGGTCCCAAAATACCCACAAGAGACCCCGCCGGAAGGCTTAGGTCCACATTCCATAAGACCGGATTTTGGTTGTAACTGACTGTGAGGTCATGAACCTCAACTACTGGAGTGTCTATTTGTTCAATCATCTTACTGCAAGTTTTCTACAATAGTTTTCACGTTCTCCTTTACCATTCCTACGTAAGTTCCGGCTTCGCCCTCGGGATCACCAAGGCTATCCGTGTACAGAGGGCCTGCCAGCCGGACGGTATGTCCTCTTCTTCTGCAGCCTTCCACGACAGCCTCAAGCGCTCTTGGTGAAATGGACTGTTCCACAAATATGGCTTTTATTTGATTGTCAATGATAAAAGAAACCAGCTCCGACACATCACGAAGGCCGGGTTCACTCAAGGTAGACAATCCCTGTAATCCCTTAACTTCTATTCCGTAAGCTTTGCCGAAATAAGAAAATGCATCATGGGCAGTAATGAGGATCTGGCCCTCTTGGGTGACTAGAGAGATCTGTTTCCTGGTGTAATTGTCCAACGAATCCAATGTTGCGTGGTAAGTTGCAAGATTGCTTTCGATATATGGTTTCCAAGAGGGCTTTCTTCTCACCAATTCTTCAGCTATGTCGGTCATCGCTTGCTTCCAAAGGAGGACATCGAACCAAATATGAGGGTCGACGCTCGTGGCGTATGCCGGATCGGAAATCAAGCTGCTTTTGGCTACGAACTCACTTTGGTCGATGACATCGTTGGTTCGGGAAAATTTTCTCAAGACCTCCGTCATTTTCCCTTCCAAATGAAGGCCGTGGAAGATGACCAGATCGGATTCGAACAAAAGATCAAGATCCCTTTGAGACGCTTTATAAAGGTGGGGATCTACGCCAATGGCCATAAGAGGGGTCACTGATGCGCTGTCCCTGACCAATGCCCGCACGCCATCAGCCATGATATTGGTGGTGGTGGTGATCTTGAATTTTTTCTGACCGTCTTTTTTTTCCCATTTACAGGAAGCCATGACGGAGATCACCACAAGGAAAGCTAGGACGGCCCAGTTTTTCATTGCTGAAGGATAAGAATATTGGCAGCTACGTCTCTTGACATAAACAGGTTCTTTTTATTGTCCACGAGAATTTCCAGTGACCCGTCAAACTCTACTTTGTCCAACACTTTGATCCGGGCACCGATATAGGCACCGACCTTATCCAAGTAGCGCAGGAAGGAAGCGCCGCTGTCCTTGACCGCCACGATCTGCCCTACGTCATGGACCTCCAGTTCATTCAGTGGCAGACGGGGCCGGGCTTTTAAATCACCGTATTCATCAGGTATGGGATCGCCATGGGGATCGAATTTTGGGTGATCCAAAAACTCGTCCAGGCGCTGCATTAGAATAGGGGATTTGATGTGTTCCAACTCTTCTGCTACCTCATGTACTTCGTCCCAGCTGAACTTCAGTTTCTCCACCAAAAATACCTCCCAAAGGCGGTGTTTTCGGATGATCTGCAAGGCCAGTTTTTTGCCTTCTTCAGTGATGTTGACACCGTAATATTTTCGGTAGTCAATGACCGCTTTTTCCGCCAGCTTTCGAAGCATGTCACTGACCGACGCCGGCTTTGTTTTCATTTCGTTGGAAATGTCATTGGTCGACACATTCGTCTTTCCGCCGTCAGATAAATGATAGATGGACTTCAAATAATTCTCCTCGGCAGAGGTAAGTGCTTTCATGTGAGTTTTTTTGCTTTACTCCCAAATATAGCAATTTAGTTGATTCTAAAAAAATATTTCACCCACCCCTAAATCGGCTGTGGATAACTCATTTTTTGTTGTTAACACGAGATAAGCCAAGGCTAATACATATTTTAGCTATGTCTAAATTAGTTGTTAAATCGGTGATATACATTGGACTAACTTAAGACCTTATCGGTAAAATCAGGGGTGATCAGGGGCTACCGGATGGAGGAAAACCAACTTAAAAAACCACAGTGTGTGGATAAGATTAGTCTATAAGATGTTCAACGGTGTGCAACAATTTTATTTTTTCCCCTTCCCATCTCACTTCGTTTCCGGGAGTTTGGCGGTAAAGGGGAAGGAATAGCAGCTTCTTGTACACAGTTAGGGCGTCGCAAGTTTTGGAAAAATCAACAGGTAAGCCAGCTGGGTATGCGTCAATTATTTTTTGCCATAGGGGATTTTCAGAAATCAAAACAGGCTTTTTAAGTGCGATACTTTCGTACAGTTTGGAAGGGATTTTGGTCCTTATGCTCTCGACGATATCATAGGGCATCAACACAATTTCCGCCTGGTTTACGGCTTCTAAAACGACCGAGTATGGGAGGGGTTTGGAAGAGAGATTTAGTGAAATATTGGGATGCCCGGCGACCTGCTTTTCGATCGCACTTTTGAAGCTGGAAAGAGGGACATGCCCCACAATCCGAAGGCTTACTTCTGGTATTTCTTGTTGTAAAGAGATGAACCAAGTGAGGGCTTTTTCGACCCCATACACGGGAGTTATTGTTCCAGAAATTACAAAGGTAGTTTTCCTCGTCGCTACGCTTCCGGACGAAATAAGTGGTTCTGCGAACTTGTTCTCGAGTACCGTAAATTCTCTTATGTATGGAAACTGGGTAGTATAAACCTGCTCGGCAAAGAAATAATGATCAATAAAAGGATGGGCCGCGCGCTCAATCAATCGGATCATGCCAGCAGCCATGCTTCTGATACCACCGAACATAGTCTGGTTCAACAGCACATTTTGATGATAATTTTCCTGTAGATCGTAGATAAGCCGATAGCGCAAAAAAAGTTTGCCTACCAGTGCCGGTAGCAGCAGTTCATAGGTAGTAACAATCACCAATCGGGGGCGGTAGCGGAAAACTTCCCCTAGAAATTTAAAAGAAGCAAGTAGCCTTAGAGGATGGATTCTAGGACGGCAAAAAATCTCTGTGAATACAAGGTCTTCAAGGACAGGCTTTTTTTTTGAACAAAAGCCTATGATGTTAATCCTGTATTTATTTGTTTCACGCAATGAAAGCGCCAGCTTGTGAAAAGCTCGGGGTTCGGTTACCGGTTTAAGTACTGAAGCGATGACTATTCTTGCCTTGATCATTCTTATATATACAAAAAAACTAAAAGAAAACAATGGAATTAACAACTATCATAGAAAAAGCCTGGGAAGATAGGTCTTTGTTGAAAGAACAAGAAGTGCAAATAGCTATAAAGGCAGTCATTGCAGATTTGGATACGGGGATGATTAGGGTGGCTGAGCCGCTGGATGACGGATCCTGGAGGGTTAACGATTGGGTCAAGAAAGCGGTTATATTATACTTTCCTATCCAACAAATGAGGACCATTGAAGTTGGCCCCTTTGAATTCCATGATAAAATGGCCTTAAAAACCAATTACGCCAAACAGGGCGTGAGGGTTGTTCCCCATGCCGTGGCACGTTATGGCGCATTTCTTGCAAAGGGCGTAGTAATGATGCCATCTTATGTGAATATCGGAGCCTATGTAGACAGCGGTACCATGGTGGACACCTGGGCTACTGTGGGATCATGTGCACAAATTGGGAAGAACGTCCACTTAAGCGGTGGTGTGGGCATTGGTGGTGTTTTGGAACCCATTCAGGCCGCACCAGTAATCATTGAAGACAATGCTTTTGTTGGATCAAGAGCAATCATCGTTGAAGGGGTAAGGGTTTGTAAGGAAGCTGTAATTGGAGCAGGGGTTACCCTGACGGCAAGCTCAAAAATCATAGATGTCACCGGAGACGAGCCGGTAGAATATAGGGGCTACGTTCCTGAAAGATCCGTAGTTATTCCAGGGTCAATTCCCAAAAAGTTTAAATCAGGAGAATTCCAGGTTCCATGCGCTTTGATCATAGGTCAAAGAAAACCCTCGACCGACCTAAAAACTTCCCTCAACGATGCATTGAGAGAAAATAATGTACCAGTATAATTAAATATGAATTTAAAAATCAAGTTAATCCATTTTCTAATTCCTTTAGCAGTCTTCTTTTCATGTTCAGAAAGTGACTCCTCACAAGGCGACAAGTTTTACAACAACAACCAATTTGAAGAGGCGGTAGATGCTTACAGTAAAGTGTTAGTTAACAGTCCGAAAAACGTTAACGCCCTCTATAACCGTGGACGGTCCCACGAAGAATTGGGTAACTTGGACGAGGCGGAAAGTGACATGAAGGCTGCGTTTTCCGTCGACCCCAAAAATGTTCAGGTACTGATGGGCTTGTCCAATTTATACCAGAAGAAAAAGAGTTATGAAATGGCTTTGCAGTATGCAAGTTATGCAACAGAGGTCTCCGGAGC
>DATGMS010000006.1:0-4936 GCA_035307285.1 Cyclobacteriaceae bacterium | reverse complement strand
CAATGAAAAAAAATATTTTGATGCTTGTAAAATTAGCAATACATTATCGTCCAATTCATTTAACAAACCCAAATAAAAATGAAAAAAAGTATACCCCCTATCCTGTCTTTTTTTTGTAGGACCGGATGCCGGCTTGCGCTGGCCTCAATGGTATGGCTTCTCCCTGAGACAGCTTACTCAAGTCCATTTAGTGAAACCTTACGTCCCGAATCCCACTCAAACGGATTGCAAGACGCCATTACTGTAAGTGGAACTGTATCTTCCCAAGAAAATGGCGAGTTGCTGCCTGGGGTGAATATTTTGGTAAAAGGCACCACCACCGGAACTGTAACCGATATGGATGGGGCCTATTCGCTGACTGTCCAGGATGAGAATGCTGTTTTAGTGTTCTCCTTTATAGGGTTCAGTCATCAGGAGGTCCCCATTAACGGGAGATCTCAAATCAACGTTACCATGGTCCCTGATTATGCAGCCTTAGGTGAGGTAGTGGTTATTGGCTACGGTACGCAAAGACGCTCTGACCTTACTGGGGCCGTCGGTTCTGTCGGTTCAGATGCCCTTATAGAACGTCCTGCTCCCTCCTTGAATCAGGCTTTGGCTGGCAGGGTGTCCGGGGTCCAGGTCAATACCAACTCAGGCAGGCCCGGGGGAAGGACCAATATCAGGATCCGGGGGTTCAGCTCTATTAACTCCTCCAACAACCCGTTGTATGTAGTGGATGGAGTGATGCTACCCATGGGCAACCAGGACCAAGCTAGCAACGCCATTGATTATATAAATCCCAATGATATAGCATCAGTAGAAGTGTTAAAGGATGCGTCCTCCACTGCCATCTATGGTTCTAGGGGAGCAAACGGGGTAATTCTAGTCACGACCAAAAAAGGCCGTTCAGGTGAGGGCAGCATTACGTACAATGTTGATTTCAGTGTCCCCACTATCGGTCCAAACCGACCAGAAGTACTGAACACTGCAGAATACATGGCAGTAGAAGACCTGGCTTGGAGAAACATGGAAAAATATGATCCGGAAGGATGGGAGGCAGGGAAATGGGCGTACCTAAACCCCGCACTGAGAAGAACCGATCCTAGAATATTTGACAACGGCAGACCTTTATATGATACCGATTGGCTGGAGGAGACTACGCAAAGCAAACTTTCCCAAAACCACCAGTTGGGCTTTACAGGAGGAAATGAAAGAACTACCTATTCTTTGTCGCTAGGGTACAGAGATGATCAAGGCTTGGTTAAAACCTCTTATCTTACCCGCTATTCTACCCGCTTTACGATAGACGATCAGGTCAAAAAATGGCTGAAAATCGGGGGTACATTAAGCTATGCCAACCAGACTGAGAACTTGGTAGACTTTACTGACCAGGTAGGCCGCCAGATGGTGGAGGATTTCCCTTTCCTACCTGTAAAGTATGAAGATGGTACGTTTGCCAATAACAGGGATTACCCCTTTGCTGAAGGCACCATGAGTTCCATGCACCGGCTGTATGGACGTAACTATATTCTTAATACCCAAACTACATTAGGTAGCGCTTACTCAAACATTACCTTTGCGGAAGGTCTGGAGATGCGGACTGTACTTGGGGCTAATATCCTCACCCAAGAAAACAACCAATCAACTACAAGGACTCTGGCCATTTCCCAAAACGGGACCGCTTCAAAAAGCATGAGAAAGGAAAGCTTTTGGTCGATTGAGAATTACTTGACCTATAACAAAACCTTTGCGGACATCCATGCTTTTACTGGCCTTTTGGGTATTTCCTGGCAGGAGACCAACTTCACCAGTATGAATGCCAGCATCCAGAACTTTGCTACGGACTATTTCACCTTTGACAACCTTGGGGCAGGAAGCCAGTTGCCGAGAGTGGGTTCGGGAGCTTCTAGAAATGCCATGAACTCCTACTTTGCACGGATAAATTACATCCTGGATGACAAATATTTGTTCACACTGACAGGGAGGTCGGACGGATCATCCAAGTTCGGGGAAAATAATAAATATGCGTTTTTCCCTTCCGCGGCAGCTGCATGGAGGGTGTCGGAGGAGTCTTTCCTGAGCAATCACCCGACCATTTCCAATTTAAAGATAAGGGCGAGTTACGGTTTGACCGGTAACTCAGAAATCCCGCCGTATTCATCTCTTTCCCTACTGAGCTCCAACTATTCGGCAATTTATAATGAAACGCAGATTGGGGGCACCGGTATAAACAGGTTGGCTAATCCTGACCTGAAATGGGAAAAGACAGCCCAAAGCGACATCGGAATCGAATTGGGTTTATTTAATAACCGATTGACCCTAGAAGCTGACTACTATTATAGAAAGACCACCGACATGCTGTTGGATTCCCCTGTACCGAGAACCAGCGGTTATGCAACCATTAGGAGAAATATAGGGTCTATGGAAAATAAAGGGATAGAATTAACCTTGAATTCTGTGAATTTCGACAACGAAAATTTTTCGTGGAATACTTCTTTCAATCTTTCCCTAAATAGGAATAAAGTTTTATCTCTAGCCACCCCGGCGGATATATTCGGTGTCGGTGGCCCTAACTTTACTAACCAGACCAATATCATCCGGATCGGAGAACCTGTTGGTTCCTTCTGGGGCTTGGTCCGCTTGGGCACTTGGAGTGAAGCAGAAAGAGCCGAAGCGGCAGAGTTTGTCAGCTACCGAAATGGTCTGACTATCCTTCCCGGCGACATCAAGTATTTAGATGTAAATGGGGATAAGGCGATTAATGATGCCGATAGGATGATCTTGGGTAACGGTAGTCCTGATTTTTGGGGGGCTTTCTCCAATAATTTTAGGTACAAGAATTTCGACCTTACCGTTGAACTTCAATATTCCTATGGCAACGATGTGCTGGACATGACGCTCCATGCGAGCGAAGACCGTCAGGTGTTGGCCAACAGTTACAAATCGGTATTGAATGCCTGGACGCCAGAAAACCAAAACACGATGATTGCGGAGATCCGTGAGACCCGTGCAGGCTATGTAACCAACGTGGACTCCCATTGGGTAAAAGATGCCTCGTTCATCCGTGGTAGAAATCTGTTGTTCGGTTATACTTTTCCTTCTACTGTGACCGAATCAATAAAACTGAACAGGCTTAGGGCTTATGCATCTGTCCAAAACTTCTTCTTGATTACTGGGGATGAAATAGTCGGGGATCCGGAAACAGCACCTATTTATGGTGGTGATGGCAGCAATGTGTTCTCCCAAGGGATGAACTGGCACAGCTATCCAAGGCCAACTACCTTTATGTTGGGTCTGCAGATAGGTTTATAAGTCATTATTCAAACAACAATCTTTACGGACTCCAGTAAAGCTGCAGCCTTATGGAAGGTTTAGGTACTGGAGAACTATAGAAGAGACTAAAAAAGATAATTATGAAATTCAATATATTTAAAGGAGCAGGGAAAATGCTCATTCTTGGAGCGGTTCTGATAGGCCCAATAGGATGTTCAGACTTCCTTAGTGAGGAAGATCCGTCCAACCTTACCCCCGAAAGTTTTTATACCATTCCTGATCATGCTGAGGCCGCTTTGGCTTCCGTGTACGCCGAGACCCGATTTATTGGCGGCGGCGCAGGCATATTTTCCTCCAATTGGCAGCTGGTGGAAGCCATCACGGGTACTTCTACAACAGAAACCGCCCAGAACTCTGATCTCAACAATTTATATGGCCTGATTTACGATGGCAGAACCCAACACATGATCAACTGGTGGAACGGTCTTTATCGGGTAATTGCCCAAGCCAACTTGGTAATAGAGAAAGTACCAGGTATTACTCCAATGGATGAAGCACAGAAAACAAAGATTTTGGGCGAAGCTAGATTCCTTCGCTCATGGGCCTATTTCTACGCTGTCAGATTATGGGGAGATATCCCGTTAATAACCGCTCCACAAACAGCAACTTCCGAGGACTTTAATCCAGCGCCTACGTCGCAAGACGCGGTATATCAGTTTATTTTAGAGGACCTGAAAGCCGCTGAAGCTTCTGGATTGCCTTGGATGGATGTCAGTGGAAGAGCTTCCTTGGCTGCGGTCAAATCCCAAATGGCTAAAGTGTACCTAACAATGGCGGGCTATCCATTGAGCAAGGGAATGGAATATTATCAGCTTGCTGCGGATAAATCCAATGAAGTGATCACTCATGCCAATGCCAACCCAGGTCAGATAAACCTTTTCCCAACCTATAACGATCTACATAAAGAAAGCAATGACAACCTCCTTGAACACATCTTTATGTTGCAGTATAACATTATTGTGGCAGGAAATCCCATGGACAATATGTTCCCCAACTTCAAACCGGTGACTTACAACGGGCCATCAGGGACGGGGAGTACTGTACCTACTATAGAATTTTACAATTCCTATGAAGAAGGAGATTTGCGCGCTGAAAACCAAGACGGTTTCTTTTATACGAGCTACTACACCAATGGCAGCGGCGAGCCCTTTGATTTAGGTGCCCCCTATATTTTCAAGCATTTTAATAGAGATGCTTTGGGTACTGCGGGCGTAGCGGGCACCCGCGCCAATAATCTAAATGTACCTTTAATACGGTTTGCAGAGGTTTTGTTGATCTATGCTGAGGCTCAAAATGAAGTGAGCGGCCCCAATGCTGCAGCCCATGAGGCTTTGAAGCGAATCAGAGACCGCGCCCAACTGCCCACTCCTGCGCTTGGTCAACTGGCTCCAGATGCCTTCAGGGAAGCGGTCTGGAGAGAGAGGTGGCATGAGCTGTGCTATGAGGGGATTACTTGGTTTGACATGGTTAGATTACGGAAGGTGTACAATGAAAGCACAAATGGTTTTGATGATTTTGTGGGGCATGAAAACCCAAGTTCTAACCAAACTTTACAGGCGAGGCATTTGTTGATGCCTTTCCCTTTACCGGAGATGCAGAACAACCCGAACCTTCAACCAAA
>DATGMS010000005.1:0-32701 GCA_035307285.1 Cyclobacteriaceae bacterium | reverse complement strand
TAAGGAGGTGGAAGAATTTATTGCATCCCACAAGACGGTTTTTGTCATTGAACAAAACCGAGACGCCCAAATGCGGGGCCTGCTGATCCTTGAATTGGAGGTAAATCCCGCCAAATTGATTCCTGTTTTGAATTATGATGGTATGCCTATCACGGCGCTCGACATTGTTCAAAAGATTTCCCAACATTTGACTCCTTCAAAATCCCGATGCAATGACCTATCTGCGACCCTTATTTAGACATCCCAAACTACCCAAAAATAAAAATGGGTACACCCTGAAAGAGTACGAGGGAGCCCTGTCCACTTTGTGTGCGGGCTGCGGACACGACAGTATCAGTTCGGCCATTGTACAGGCTTGTTTTGATTTAGATATAGAACCTCACCATGTAGCCAAGCTATCGGGAATTGGCTGTTCGTCGAAGACCCCTACGTATTTCCTAGGAAATTCCCATGGCTTTAACTCAGTGCATGGCCGCATGCCTTCTGTGGCCACCGGCGCCAGCATGGCCAATAAGCAGATGGTTTATCTGGGCGTATCCGGCGATGGAGACACCGCTTCAATTGGGATGGGGCAATTTGTCCATGTAATCCGGAGAAACCTGAACATGGTCTATATTGTCATGAACAACGGCTGTTACGGATTGACCAAGGGACAGGATTCTGCTACCGCCGACCAGGGTTCCAAGAGTAAAGCTGGATCCATCAACCCCTTCCAAGCCATTAACTTGGCCAGTTTAGCGGTGGAATTAGGAGCAACCTTTGTGGCCCAGAGCTTCAGCGGTGACAAACAGCAGTTGGTTCCTTTGCTGAAAGCGGCCATTGAACATCCGGGTTTTGCTTTTGTAAACGTCATTTCTCCTTGTGTGACTTTCAACAACAATCCGGGATCCACTAAGTCTTATGATTACGTGCGGGAACATCTTAAGGCAACTGAAACCGTCGACTTCGTGCCGAAAAGGAAGCCGATCCTTTCTTCCTATGAAGAAGGCACGTCTACCACCGTCACCATGCATGATGGCTCTGATCTGCATTTGAACAAATTGGCGCAGGACTGGGATCCGGAAGACCGCTTCTCCACTGTCAATGCCCTCCAGCAGGCACAGGCCAAAGGCGAGATTCTCACCGGACTGCTGTATGTCAACCGCAGCTTTAAAGACCTTCACG
The DNA here is from genome assembly GCA_035307285.1 of Cyclobacteriaceae bacterium. Classification (GTDB taxonomy): domain Bacteria; phylum Bacteroidota; class Bacteroidia; order Cytophagales; family Cyclobacteriaceae; genus DATGMS01. The sequence continues at coordinate 31,537 of DATGMS010000005.1, read as the reverse complement.
GTACCTTAAACACCAGCCAGACCCCGCTTAACCAGATGACGGAAAAAGAACTCTGCCCGGGGTCGATGGTATTGGAGGATATCAATGGGGCTTTTAGGTGAGGAAAAAAAAATTAAATAGGTAAGGCCAAAACACCCATTAGCCTGCTCTTCTCCAAACATTCTCAACTTTTGACTTTTAGTTTCAGCTTTAGTCTGTAATTTATGTATTTTTGCAAATAGCAGAAAAACTGATAGCGCATGTTTGATAATCTTAGTCATAAATTAGATAGAGCATTTAAGACCCTGAAGGGTACGGGTACCATTACAGAAATAAACGTGGCCTCCACGGTCAAGGAAATCAGAAGGGCCTTGATCGATGCGGATGTCAACTATAAGGTGGCCAAAGATGTCACTGATTCCATCCGGCAAGAAGCTTTGGGAAGGGATGTCTTAATATCCGTCTCTCCGGGGCAACTTTTGGTGAAAATCACCCAGGAAGAATTGACCAAGTTGATGGGGGCGGAAAAAGCCGACATCAATTTAAAGGGTGACCCCGCGGTAGTGTTGATTTCCGGCTTACAAGGTTCAGGTAAAACGACTTTTTCGGGCAAGCTTGCCACCTATCTCAAAAAACAGGGCCGACAGGTATTGCTCGTAGCCTGTGATATCTACCGCCCCGCGGCAATCGAACAGCTAAAAGTTCTTGGAGAGCAAATAGGCGTGGAAGTATATGCCGAACCTGAAAATAAAAACGCACTACAAATAGCCAACAACGCCATCGCCCACGCCAAAAAGACGGGCAAAAAAACGGTGATTGTCGATACCGCGGGCCGTCTGGCCGTGGATGAGGCAATGATGAACGAAATTTCCGAGCTCAAGGAAAGGCTGAACCCTTCGGAAACTCTTTTTGTAGTCGATTCCATGACCGGCCAGGATGCAGTCAATACGGCCAAAACCTTTGACGAACGCCTAAACTTCGACGGGGTAGTGTTGACTAAACTGGACGGGGACAGCCGCGGGGGTGCTGCCATTTCCATCCGCCACGTAGTAAACAAGCCTATCAAATTTATCTCCACGGGAGAGAAGATGGAAAATCTGGATGTCTTCTATCCGGACCGTATGGCTCAAAGGATTCTTGGGATGGGCGATGTGGTCTCCTTGGTAGAAAGGGCGCAACAAACGTTCGATGAAGACGAGGCGAAACGGATCAATGCTAAAATCCGAAAAAACCAGTTCAACTTCGATGATTTCCTTTCCCAATTGGAACAGATCAAAAAGATGGGTAACCTGAAGGATCTCATGGGGATGATCCCGGGAATGGGCAAAGCCATGAAAGGACTGGATGTGGACGACGAATCGTTCAAGCCCATAGAGGCCATTATAAGAAGCATGACGCCCAAAGAAAGAGAAAGCCCTGAACTGATTGATGGAAGTAGAAGAAAGAGGATTGCGAAAGGCAGCGGAAGAACCATCCAGGAAGTGAACAATCTCATGAAGCAGTTTGAAGACATGAGGAAACTAATGAAGCAAATGAATAAAATGGGCGGTGCCCAAAAAGCCATGGGGGCGTTAGCTCCGAAGATGGGAAGGAGATAGGTAAAAAGGTTGGAAGGCGGAAATAAACAGCCTTAAACCCACCTAATTATAGAACCTAAGCCGGGATGAAAGCAAATTCACTTCCCGGCTTCTTTGTTTGTTTTTAAAGATAACACCCGTTAATGCGGCCCTTGGGACGAAACAGCGTTTTGGTCCCATTTCAAATTCATCTCATAATAAGCCTCCTGAATCCCCAATACATCTACAAAAGTGACCGAGGTCTCGTCGTTAAAACTCAGTGCCTCAATATAAGGAACCGGCGTATGTCCCACTACCTGATGGTAACCTTCAAGCGGATTGTCCCAAAGTTCCTCCTTATCCGCCCACGTTACGCCACCAAATTCTTTTGAGCCGCCTCTTTTGATCCCCACCTCATGTAATAAATCCCTATGCCAGGTTTGATCCAAGGCATTCAGCAGCGTTGCAAGATCTTTATTTTCAAGCGCTTCCCCTAAAGGGATTTTTTCAATCAGTGACTCAAATCGATGATACCAAGGCAAACTCACGCCTGCATGGGAAAAGAGATAATTGTTGATCTGGTAGGCAACCTGAAAAAGATGGGCGTTTTGGTTAAACAATTCCGTTAAGGAAAGCTGCATCGTAGGGCGGAAGCCCGAACAGCGAAAATCGGGATAATAAAGATATTGGATGTCGTGGTTTCCCAACAAAAGAACCACTTTTTCCGGAAGCCGTTTTTTGACTTCTATTACCTTATACAAATTGTCCAAAATCTCCTCATCACTGTGATTGGTGCTGTCTACATAATCCCCCATAAAAATCACCTTATCGTATTGATCAAAGTCAATCACCTGCCAAGAGGATTTGCCGTGGAGATCACCAACAGCCAATATCTTTATTTCCTCCATAACTTATATTAAAGAAACCTATAACTTCGAATCGTAGATATCATGCAAATCCTCAGCCAACCAAATTCTCTTTATAACCTGAAAGACGCGTAGCTGTCAGATGAATAGAGCCAAATAATATTAGATCTAGACGTATTGATTTAAAATAACTGGGAATTTGAAAGACAGCTTTAATATAATCAATTATCTACCGTCTTCCATTAAAAGCTATTCAAATTACGCCCTCCACATTACTCACTTCCATAAACATTCACATTCCTTCTATTGAATTTCTCTTGAATAATCTGCTGCACCGGCCTGCCCTCTATTTTACTTTCCAGCCAAGAAATAATATCCAAGTATAAAAATGCTCTCTTTTCGTAGGGATGGTCCTCGTATGGAGTCAGACGCTCGCGCAATTCGATAAAAGCGCTTTTCAATTGATAGTCATAAATCCTATTCAGGTTCCGGATAAATTGCATCATCTCTTTTTGCACCATATGAAGATCGTTCATTTTGATCAGAAATTTATACACGGTCCTGATTTGTTGTTCCAGATTATCATCCAACCCCTCCTCATAGCTTGCAATTAACTTTAGAATATGCGCAAAACTCTGAAGGTCTTCCCTCAGCCCATCGCCCGTATGGTTGATCACCTGGTTCAGGTGTACTATTGCGTTGGAATTATCACCACTTCCGAAATAGAGACAAGCCACTTTATAGTGAAGGACCATTACATGATGCACATCAAGTTTATTTTTTAGAATTTTCATTTCCTTTAATAATGCCGGCACCACTGTATTGACGCCTTGCGTAAAATCCCCAGTCAAGAAATGAAAATTGATGCTATTGGAGTAATAATATAGAAACGAAAGCACTCTGCAGTTCTCATCCATCTTGAAGTCGTCGGCTTCCAGGCTTTCCCTAAATTCCACAAACACCTGAGAAAACCGCTCAAACTGTCCCATATAGAACAAGGTATCCAACAAGTAGTGGTAGGCTTTAAGGTAGTTTCCTGTGGCTACCTTTCTCATATGGGGAAAATCGGTAAACAGGTTTACCCACTTTTGTGCAGAACGGTAACAATGGGGAAAATCCTGAAGGATATGATAAAACCAAACCTGGGCTTGATACAGGTACAGCTTTTCATAGAAAGTGAGATTTTCCTGTTCCATGACAGGAAGATTGTTATGGTAAAAATTCTCTACCATGACAATGTCGTTTTCATCCCGGACATATCCCACTTTCAAATACAAGCCATATAGCTGAAGCGAGAGATTGCTTAAAGCATTTTTCAAAGAAACGTTCTTGGTTAACTGCCCTGCTTCACCTGCTAAGATCTCTGCCCGGTCGCGCATGCTTCTGGTGATGTGCTGGGATTCGATGACTTTTTCCAGTTCTACTATCCGCAGCACTATGGTATCCAGAAAGTACCGCTCCGCAATGCTTTTGGCCTTTCCAAGCAATTTTAGGCTCTGCTGATACAGGCCCTTATTATAAAGGATCCTTGCAAAATCAATCTGCTCATTAAGTTGAAGTTCCACATTTTGATCCGCATATATCAACCTCAGCCCGACCAAAATCTGCTTGTACAAATGCGCCTTCATATTGGACAACTGCTTTTTGGTAACAGGAGCTTTTTTGAGAATCATCGGCTCATCATAAACCTCCATCTTGTCCAAGATGTCGAAAAGTTTGATAAATTTTGCATTCTCGTTGGCTTCAAATCGCTTTACAAACAACTTAAAGCTCCGCTTTTCAGCCTGCGATAAGGACTTTATTAATATAAATAGATAATCTTTATCCTTGCTTGACACCGTACTACTTATAGTCATAAACAATTGATTTACACCATTTTACTACTGTTCAACAGCTTCTTGGCATTGGACAAGTAAAACTAATCTAATTTCTCCTCATTTCTTTAAAGCCTACTTTAGATTTTTAATAAAAAATCAAAAATATGGAAAATAAGAAAGTACTTATCTTTGATACCACTTTAAGGGACGGTGAGCAGGTCCCTGGCTGTAAGTTAAACACCCCTGAGAAAATCGAAATCGCACTTCAACTGGAGCGGTTGGGTGTTGACGTAATAGAAGCGGGCTTTCCCATCTCAAGTCCGGGTGATTTTAAGTCAGTAGTAGAAATATCAAAGAATGTTTCCCAGCCTATCATCTGTGGTCTTACCCGTGCGGTGGAAAAGGACATAGAAGTGGCAGCTGAAGCATTAAAGTACGCCAAACGGCCGCGAATCCATACCGGATTAGGGACTTCAGACAGCCATATTCAATATAAATTTAACAGTAACAGAGATCAAATCCTTACTTGGGCAGTTGATGCTGTAAAATACGCCAAATCCTTCGTAGAAGATATTGAATTCTATGCGGAAGATGCCGGAAGAACCGACAATGAATACCTGGCACGCGTCTGTGAGGCAGTGATCAAAGCCGGCGCTACCGTTTTGAATATTCCGGACACAACAGGCTACTGCCTTCCAGATGAATACGGTGCTAAGATAAAGTACCTAATGGATAATGTGAGGGGAATAGAAAATGTGATCGTTTCCGCTCATTGTCATAATGATCTGGGTCTGGCTACTGCCAATGCGATTTCGGCGGTCATGAACGGAGCAAGACAAGTAGAATGCACCATCAACGGAATCGGGGAAAGAGCCGGCAATACTTCCTTGGAAGAAGTGGTAATGGTCATCAAACAGCACCCTAGATTGGATGTCTTCACAGATGTCAATGCCCGTTTATTAAATCCTATAAGCCGTCTGGTAACTGAGAGAATGGGAATGATGGTGCAGCCCAATAAAGCCATTGTGGGTTCAAATGCTTTTGCCCACTCTTCAGGCATCCATCAGGACGGTGTTATAAAAAACCGTGAAACTTACGAAATCATCGATCCACAGGAAGTAGGAGTGGATGAATCCACGATCCGCTTGACTGCCCGAAGCGGCAGAGCTGCCTTGGCATATAGAGCGCACAAGATAGGTTATACATTGACCAAAAACGAGCTTGACGACGTGTATGTTTTGTTCTTGGAACAAGCGGACATTAAAAAAGAAATTAACGACGAAGATCTTCAGGAGCTCTTGAAGGTCGCACTTTTAGCACATAAAGTGGAAGCGTGACAATCCGGCGAATAATCCCTTCGTCGATTTACCGGACCATTAGTTGTTGGACATCAGGCCACTTCTAATGGTCCGGTTTTTTTTTATCTATATTTATAGCTCTCCGCAGCCATTCTTTATTACCAAAAAATAACACCGATGCTCCGCCGGTCCAACTGTCCGACATTTTATACAAACTGATGAAAAACTCTTTTGTTCGAATCAAAATACTCTATATTCGCAATAGCAGGAGAATGGAAAAAGAAGTCGACGGTACATCATCCTAAAGTTGAGCAATTCTACCCGCAAATTGCGCCCATTTATGCAGATTGTTCTGTTGTCACCCCGCAGCACCAGGTTATCGGCAAACGGTCTAGGGGCAGCAAAACATCCTACTAATGCCAACAAAGCACTTCAATCGATTTTACAAAGTATACGAGTTAAAACGAAAATCAAGGCAGACCATGATTGAACGACTCTTCTTTTTTGTCTCACTTTCTGCGGTTCTCTATAGCTGTAGTTCGGGACAATCGCAAAACAAAAACGCTGATGGGGAGGAAATATCCTCGATAGAAAATACAACACTGCATCTGGTCCTTGACCAAGATCGAGAAACAATATCTGTGTTTCGACAAGACGGGCAAGAGGCCTTACTCACCCAAGACGCCAAAGATGATTTTCGCCCTTACCTTCATCCGATCCTTGCGCCTGACGGCAAAGGTATATTGACGGAATACAGCCCAGGGCATCATAAGCATCAGACAGGTTTGTACTGGGGCTTTACCAATGTCAACGGGAGGGATTTTTTCCATAATCCCGGTGAGGGCTATTGGGAAAAGGTAGCCTTAAATGTAATAGAAGAGCAGGGAGAAGCTGTCCAATGGCAAACGGTATATGAATTACTCGATGAAGAAGGAAATGTGCTATTGCTGGAAACCCAGACCTGGACCATGCGGGAAAGCAACGGCAGATACCATTTGGATTTGGAATGGAAAGGGGAAGCTAAAACAGATGTAACGATCGGAAAATATGACTACGGAGGACTCTTTCTTAGGATGCCTTGGAAGGAAGGGATCAATGGCGAAGTGATCAATGCTGCGAGGCAGAAAAACGAAAAAGCTGAAGGCCAGCCTGCTATGTGGATCAATGTAGCCATGCAGGTGGAGGACAGGGACAATATGGCGAATATCTCCGTATTTGACCATCCCGAGAACAGAAGCTATCCCAACCAATGGCGGGTGGATGGACAAATGGGTGTAGGGCCATCCTATACAAGAGAGGAAGATTGGATTATTCCGGAAGGTAAAACAGAAACCTTAAAACACCAATTAGTGGTACATACCGGCGACTTCAACGACTTGGACATCAATGACTGGTGGGGGGAATTTTCGGGAAAAACAGGCATGTACAATGCTACAGAGTTATGGCGGATAGCTCAGGAAGAAGGGCGCAACGCAAAATTTCTCCAACCTTGGGAAGCCGTCGAAGCCATGACGGTCAAGGAGGGGTACCAAGTCAATGTCTGGGCCGCAGAACCTATGATTACCCAGCCCATGGCTTTCTGCTGGGATGATAAAGGGAGGCTTTGGGTCGCCGAAAACCGGGATTATGAATCCCGAGGACACGGCTTTTCCAGTGCCGGAAACAGCAGAATCCTGATCTTGGAGGACACAGACGGCGACGGGGAGGCGGATAGCCAAAAGGTCTTCCTGGAAGGCTTGGCCTTTCCGGCGGCCATAGCCGTGGGCTTTGACGGTCTATATTTAGGCGCTCCGCCCAATTTATTGTTTGTTCCGGACCGAAATGGAGATGACAAGGCGGATATGGATGACGTTGAAGTATTGTTGACAGGATGGGGCATCAGGGATAGACATGAAACTTTAAACAGCTTACATTGGGGTCCAGACGGTTGGCTATACGGTTTACAGGGTTTTGCCACCCCTTCAAAAATCCGTAAACCCAAAGGAGAGGGCCAGTTGTTTTATCACAATGATCCTTTTCCAGACGATCTTTTGGAGGCCGACGGGGTGGACATCAACGGCGGGGTCTGGCGATACCACCCGGTAAAAGATCGCTTTGAAGTTGTGGCCCATGGTTTCAGCAATCCCTGGGGAATTGATTATGATGCCAAGGGGCAGCTGTTTATCACCGCTTGTGTTATTCCCCATTTGTGGCATATCGTGCCAGGGGGGATCTATCACCGCCAAGGTGGGCAGCATTTTAACCCTTATGTGTACGATGACATTAAGACCATTACGGACCATAGCCACCGTTCGGCACATGGAGGTGCCAGAATTTATCAATCCGATGCTTTTCCTGCCGAAGAAAAAGGACGGATATTTATGGCCAACATCCATGAACATGCGGTTCTATCGGATATACTTGAACCGGTCGGGTCGGGATTTGTGGGACGGCATGGCGATGACTTTGTGACTGCGAACAATGCACAGTGGGTGGGCTTTAGCATGGAAATTGGCCCGGACGGCGGCCTGTATGCCCTAGATTGGCATGATGCCGACATCTGTGGGCAGGATGTGCTGAATTCCGAGACTGGAAGAATTTTCCGCACCATGCCCGTCAACAGCTTGGCGAAAGACTTTAAGGGTAGGTATGAGGATTTAAACGGGCTTTCCGACCAAGCATTGGTGGAATTACAGAAAAGCACCAGTGATTGGCACTCAAGGAGGGCAAGAGGAATCCTCCACAAAAGGGCGGTTAAAGGCACTCTTAAAAAGGAAACCACCGACGCGTTGATGATTATTTTTGACAGCGAAAGCCGACCCGACATTAGGCTCCGGGCGATGTGGAGCCTTCACCAGGTTGGCGGTTTTGATGAGAGACGGCTGCTGCAAGCTTTGGAGGACAGGGATGAACACGTAAGGGCATGGGCCATCCAGCTATTGTGTGAAGACATGGATCCTTCCAAAGAAGCCAAGGCGAAGTTTATCCAGATGGCCAAGCAGGATGCCTCTGCCGTGGTCCGTCTTTATCTGGCCTCTGCGTTGCAGAGAATCCCTACGGAAGAAACTTGGACCATTGCATCCAATCTGTTGCAACATGCAGAAGATCGGGAAGACCATAACCTTCCTAAAATGATCTGGTATGGCATAGAGCCGATGATGGAAAAAGATCCGGCTAAATTTCTTGGGCTTTCCAACCAATCTAGCATCCCCTTCGTGACGATACTGATCGCACGGAGAGCTGTCGACGGGGATAAATTGGAGCTTTTAGTTAAAACGATCGACCAAGCCGGCGCCAACACCCCTCTACTACTTGAAGGCATGTTGAGCGGAATGGAAGGGCGGACCGACCTAACAGCTCCAACCAATTGGACGGCATCTGCGCGCAAGCTTCAACAGACTTCGGCAGAAAATAAAGCCCTTGCCCTTGCAATTTCCGATCTTTTCGGTGACAGGGAGGCTACCCTAAGGGCCTTAGCTACACTAAAAGACACCAAAGCACCTTTAGAACAACGCACCCGAGCATTAAAACTCCTCGCTGCGCAGCAGAACGCCAGCTTAGGCACCGAGATTCCCCGGCTTCTGAAAGATGGAAGGTTAAGATTGGAAGCCATCCGTGCCGTGGCTGCGTATGACAACGAGTCCCTCGGCAGGTTACTTGTCCAAAGCTACAAAGACTTTAGTCCGTCTGAGAAAATAGAAACCATTCAGACACTTTCTTCCAGACCCCGGTATGGAGGAATGCTGGTCGAGGAAATAAAGGAAAACCGAATCCCCAAAAGGGAAATTTCCCCCACAGTGGCAAGACAGCTGTTGAGGGTGGTCGGAAGCGGATTTATCGAAATATGGGGATCCATAGAATCCGTCGCCAAAGATGAGGCGGCATACCAAAAATACAGAGACATACTACTACCGGAAGCCTTGGCAAAAGCGGACCTAAAAAAAGGAAAAGCAATTTTCCAAAACGTCTGTGGCCCCTGCCACAAAATGTACGGTGAAGGGCAGGTGATGGGACCTGATCTCACCGGTTCCAACAGGAGCAACATCGATTACATCCTGCTGAATGTACTTGACCCAAGCGCAGAAATACAGGATGATTATAGAATGGTGGTTATTACCACCAGGGACGGGAGAAATTATTCCGGAAATGTAATTGCGGAAAACAACCGTCAGCTTACCTTGAGGGTGGTGGGCCAAGATCCCGTGATCATCAACAAATCAACCATACAGTCCAGAGAAGTCACTCCGGTATCGATGATGCCGATGGGGTTGTTTGAAAATCTTTTGGAGCAGGAAATTATTGAGCTGGTGGCTTATTTGGGAACGAACAAGAGAATTGATTAAATGTTATCAGGGATTTAGCAAAGCCAAGCAAAAAATGCACAACACTGGAACATGGCCAATTACAATACCCTCAAATTTACTGGTTCCTCTCCCCTCCTTCCATTTCCGCCGCCGACAGGGAGTCTAAAAATTCAACCATATTGACATCATGGTCGAGACTTAGCCGCTTCCTCAGTCGGTACCGTGCCGTCTCCACTCCCCGAACTGAAATATTGAGCATAGAAGCTATTTCCTTGTTGGTCAGGTTCATTTTGACAAAAGCGCACAGCCGAAGTTCTCTCGTGGAGAGGTTTGGAAATGCCGTCTTTAATTCATTGAAGAATATCTGGTGAACCCTTTCAAAATTAGCGTCGAATACTTGCAGATGCTCCTCATCAGACAAATTCGATTGGATCATGCGTTGCAGGGCTCTTAGCCTGTTGTTTATTTTCTCACCGGTGGTGCTATCCCTTACCTGCTGCAGTTCCTCGTGCAGCTCATTCAACAGATCTTTCTTTTTTATAAGGAGCATGGTGTAGTTGGCCAATTCCTTACTTTTGTACACCACATCTTCCTCCAGCATTTCTTTGTCCTTCTCAATCCGACGCTTTTCGTTTTCCAGTTTCATCTGTTGCAACTCCAGCTCCAACAACTTGGTTTTTTCCGCCTGGTCCGTCCTAGCTTTTTCCTTCTCGGTCTTTATTTTTTTCTGGACGGCGATGACCACGAGAATCATTAGACCGCCCGCTAACAAAACAAAAAACAGCAAAGCCCAATTGGTTTGGTACCATTTCGGCAGGACCTTGAAGCTAAAGGCATTCAACTCAGAAGTTTCTCCTATCCGACTCCTAGCTTTTACCACGAACTTGTAATCTCCCGGCTTGAGGTAACTAAAATCAACAGTTGATCGCGTATTCCAAGGCGACCAGTCCTGACTCGCCCCCTCTAGCAGAAAGGAATACTCCACCTGTCTGTTCTTAAATCCGGGAACGGCATATCCGAAAGAAATACCAGTAGCATCGTTGGGTATTTCAAGCGTTTCATCGGTACCGTATGCGGTTGCCGCCTGAATTTCCTCCTGCCCACGGGTGTATCGTATTTTTCGAAAAACAAGATTGTGCCTGTCGCCTTCCCCCTCATACGTCAAGTCGAAAGAATATAACCCTTGCCGCGTCCCCATTAAAACCATAGACTTATCTATGGGCAAAATGGTTTCCATGGATCTATTGAATTCCCCCTTTAAAACCATGAACAGATCTTTGTTCCATTCCTGTTTAGGGACGCCGTTTATCAAATCTACATAACCTGCTTCATCGTCATGCACAAACCAAAGTTTGTCGTCCACTACCTGAAGGCTTCTGACATTTTTCTCTGATCCAAAAAGCGAGTTTAATGGCTGGAAAGGCGAGAAAACCTTACCTGATTCATCATAGGTAAATATGCCGTGGTTAGTCGTGAAAACTGTATTTCCTTGGTACTTGAACACATTGACACTGTAAGGCGAAGGCAATCCATTTTGATCCCTAAAATGTTCAACTCCGGTAACCCGCATAAAATCCTCGTTCAACCTGATACGGTAGACTCCCTTGTATCCATGACAGATCCAAAAAACATGCGGATCTTCACTCTGTAAAATATCCCTCGAAGATTCCGTAAACCCGTCAATCTTCTGCACCAACTCCAGCCGCCCAGCATTATTGTTAAACGTCAACAAATACAAACCATCATAACCACAGGCCAGATATTGTCCCGGTCTGCCATGCAACGGTATGACCTTCCAAATGCCGCTGACTCCCTCCACCTGGTAAATACTTCCATCAGGATCAAACACATAGATCCCTTTGTCGTGGCTTGTTACTACCTGCTCCTGATACACATCGATAGTCCAAGCCTGCCCCTCCATGCCCTTGATTTTAGTGAACTTCATCCCGGAATAAGGAGAGGATCCACTTGACAAATTTGAGAGGTAGATGCCCTGATTGCTGGCGACAAATACCTTCCCGTGAGCCACTTGGACATCATACACCGACGCTTCATCAAAAACATGGGTCACCGGTGAAGCAAGATCAATGAAATCCAGCCCATTGTTCAGCAACGCCCACACATTTCCCTCTTTACTTTCAAATAGATTCAGGACAGTTTGATCCTGTAGCTCAAATGTCCGGCTCGTTTCCAGCCGCTCCGCATTGGTATCCAGCACAAGCGTCTTGGTACTTAATGTTCCCAAATAATACAAACCATCTCGGGACTTCAACACGCAGGTAACGAGGTTGTTGGAATTCTTCGAAATCACATCGCTCTTCCATGTTATACTCCCATTCTCTTCAAAGAGAATAAACAACGATCCTTGTTTGGTCACTACCAAGAGTTGTCCAGCACGGTAGGGCACCATCGCCACCATGTCCTCATTTTTGATCTGATTTTTACCAAATACCGTCTGATATCGCGCATTCTCAAGATCCAGATGCTTGATCAGACCGTTGTCCTCGACATATAATTTATCTTGGATCACTTCAGAAAAAGTAAAGGCAAGATCGGCAGGAAATAGGATAGCTTTTTGGTTTTCCACCGCGATCAAAGTCTTGAAAGTCCTAAATAGGATCACATTGTTGACTTGCTGGATGTCCCAAACTGTTTCCAGATTGTGGTTTTCATTCTCCAAAATCGAAAGCATGGACTCAAAATAATACGTTCCGTAGACATCCTTTTTAACTTTGCCGAATTCGTTAAAACCGCCTACATAGACTTCACCGTCGTCTGCATAAAGCATGCTCCTCACGGAAGAACCATTCGGCAAGAACACCTTCTGCCAAGTTTCCCCATCAAATACCAAAGCTCCATCATTGTTGCCAAAGTACATCACCCCCTCATCATCCTCACACATTGCCCAAAACTGAGGATCAGCATTGAAGTCGCTTCTGTTATAATGGGTAATGGAAGGGGCTCCTTTGAAGTTGGCGGGTGACAGGCCGCTATAAGACGAGACAGCGGGGGCCTGCTCGATGTAGGAGTAGAGGTTGAGACTAAATCCAAAAAGAAATACGAAAAGAAAGAAGCAGGATTTTGAATGGTTCATTCGAAGTGGAACAGATCTTTCTGGCTTTTAAATTGTGCGAAAACATTCCGTATACCGTCATTCATAGAGACAAGTATAAGAGCATCTTCTAGACTGCGAAGTCCCATGACCATTCTTAAAGAATTGCAAAGTCATTCTTGGTTAACTACATCAAAATCATTCGATTGGAGTACCGTGAAGTAGATTTGAAGTAGTACAAATGTACATGAAGTGATTTAAACGTATTGGTTGTTATGGCTTGTACACGAAGTCCAAATATATTTGATTAAATATTAGTTAAATATTTTTTTTGGTTAAAAGAAGTAATAAACGAAAAACCCATGAAATAATATGAAAGTTCAAATTTTACCTAGTAAGATGGCAGCAATGCTGTTGGCTTTTCTGGTAATTTCTTTTTCTCAACTGGCACAGGCCCAGTCAAAAAGAGTTACTGGAAAGGTTGTCGACGAGTCCAGCCTGCCGCTGCCTGGCGTGAGTATTCTCATAAAAGGATCCGGAACCGGAACGATAACCGATTTAGATGGCGAATATTCGCTTAACATCGAGGATGAAAATGCCGTTTTGGTGTTTTCATTTATGGGTTACGTCACCCGTGAAATGCCGGTAGCGGGCGTGAGTGTCATTGATCTTGCCATGGAGCCTGACATCACGTCACTGCAAGAGGTGGTCGTGGTGGGTTATGGCGAACAGGCCAAGAAAGACATTACTGGTTCGGTGAGTGTCGTAGGCGCGGAAACGTTTGTTGCCAGACCCAACAGTCAATTCGGCAACTTGATTCAAGGCAAGATGGCTGGGGTGCAGGTGATCACTCCCTCAGGAAAACCTTCCGCAGGATTCAGCATCCGGATCAGAGGAACCAATTCCATCTCCGGAAGTAGCGAACCGCTTTATGTGGTAGATGGAGTTCCCACTACTGATACCCGAACGATTAATCCAGCCGATATAGAAAATATCTCCATCCTTAAGGATGCTTCCTCGGCAGCCATTTATGGTGCCCAAGGAGCCAATGGGGTGGTGTTGATCACCACCAAAAAAGGTAAGGCAGGAGCTCCAAAATTTGAATTCAGCGCCTACGGAGGCTTTTCCCAGCCTTGGAGGACCTTGGATGTGCTTAACAGCGAGCAGTACAGGGATCTGATGACTGAGTTTGGCCAAAACACCGACTGGAGCAGGTACACTGCCAATACGGACTGGCAAAACGAAGTGTTCCAAAATGGATCTTCGCAAAACTATCAACTCTCCGTTTCGGGAAAGAATGAGGCCACAACGTACTATATTTCCGGCGGATGGACGCAACAGACTGGGGCAGTCAGAAGTTCGGAAATGGATCGTTACAACTTTAAGGTCAATCTGGAGCAGTACATGAACGATTGGCTGAAGATAGGGACCAACTTCAACTACATGCAGTACCATGATGTGGATGTCTCCGACAACCAGGCGGTAAACCAAGGTGGGGTGATCTTGGGGATGTTGTCCACGCCACCGAACATTGGTATTTACAATCCTGACGGTAGTTTTACTTCAAATCCCTTCCAAGATTGGGAAAATCCCATCTCTAGTACGGACGGTTCCCAACGCGGCTATAAAAACCAAAGGGTGCTGGGCAACCTGTATGCTGAAGTAGATTTCACCTCCGAACTTAAGTTCAGAAGCAGTATTGGAATAGATCAAAGCACTGGCATTTATGACTACTTTCTGGATCCATTCAGAACCAGTTATGGAAGGGCCAATGAAGGTATAGCAAGAAACAATACCGATCATTCCAGCTACCACATCATAGATAATACGCTGTCCTATAGAAAAATCAGTGGAAACCATAATTTCACTGCTTTAGTAGGTTCTGTGCTCCAAAAATATAAATGGGAGAACAACAATATAGAAACCAGGGGTTTTGCCAATGACGTGGTTACGACAACCAATGCGGGCTCCATCATTCTATCTGCCGGAAACAGTAAATCCGAAAAAGCCAATGCTTCGTTTTTGGGAAGAATAACCTATGATTTTGATGAGAAATACCTTCTGACCGCCAACTTCAGGGCGGATGGATCTTCCTCTTTTGGCCCTGGTAACCGATGGGGGTACTTTCCTTCCTTCTCTGTGGGCTGGAGATTGTCCCAAGAACACTTCATGGAGGCAATCACTCCTACCGTGGATGACCTTAAGGTTAGGTTTGGTTGGGGTTTGGTGGGAAATGACCAGATCTCAAGTTCTTCCTATGCCTACGTCGGACGGGTATCCTATGGTGCCAATTATCCCATTGGCGGCGTGATCGCTCCCGGAAGCTATCAAAGCTCAATTGAAAACAGAAACTTGAAATGGGAATCCACTGAACAGCTCAGTTTGGGACTTGATGCATCCTTTTTTGAATCTAGGCTGATCTTTATTGCGGATGCCTATATCAAAAACACCTCTGACCTGCTTTTGAATGTACAGCTTCCAAGATCTACTGGCTTCAATGAGGGAATCCAGAACATCGGCGAGCTTCAAAACAAGGGCTTGGAATTCCAACTCAGCTCTATAAACACCCAAGGTGAGTTACAGTGGTCTACCGATTTCAACTTGTCTCTCAACAGAAACAATGTAGTGAACATCATCGGGGAAGAAATTATTGCTGGAGGAATCGCGGGAAGGGGCGACGTGAGTTACTCTATTGAGGGCCAGCCGTTGGGGATGTTCTACGGCTACGTTTATGGCGGCGTAGACCCGGAAACAGGGAATTCTTTCTATATAGACAAGAACGGAGAAAGCACCTTTACCCCTGCCGCAGATGATAGAAAATTCATCGGTAATCCGCATCCGAACATCATCTACGGTATGACAAATACTTTATCCTACAAGAACTTTGACCTCTCCATCTTCTTAAGAGGCGTACAAGGCAATGATGTTTTCAATGCAACGAGAATTGAAACAGAAGGTATGACAGATGCCAAAAACCAGAGTCTTGCTGTAGCCGACCGTTGGAGATCTCCCGGCGATGTGACCAGCATCCCTCGAGCTTCTTGGGGCAATACCAACAACTCCAGAATCTCCACCCGTTTTGTGGAAGACGGATCATTCCTTAGGGTTCAGGCACTCACTGTGGGGTACAATGCACCACCTTCCTTGTTAAGCAATTTCAAGCTGACAGGACTTAGGGCCTATGTAACGGGAGAAAATCTGTTCACCCTTACGGGTTATAAGGGCTTTGACCCTGAAGTCAACGCATTTGGTGGCAGCAATACCGTGATGGGAGTTGATTTCGGCACCTATCCCCAGACCCGCAACCTCATCTTCGGTCTCAATGTTTCCTTCTAACCGTCATTATCATGAAATTTAAAACTATAAATATTGCAATATTGGCCATTTCCATGGCCTTCACTGCCTGTGATGATTATCTGGAACTGGATCCAATTTCAGATGCCACTTCTACCAATGCTTACAAAACTGCCAGTGACGCGGAAGCCGCATTGATCGGAGCCTATGATTCCTTTCAACAGGAGTATTATATCTGGGACAATGTCATTTTCCAAGACGTGATTTCTGACAATCATTATGCAGGTGGAGACAACCCAGAGGTCTTTGCAGTAGACAATTTGGACATACAGCCGGTAAACGGTAGACTTTTCAACAACTGGAGCCAGCTCTATAATGCGATTGCCAAAACAAATGTCGTATTGGCGAAAATCCCGGAGATCACTGATCCAAAAATTGACATCAACAATAGAAGATCCCAAATATTGGGAGAAGCTGCATTCTTGAGAGCATTCCATTATTTTCAGTTGGTAACCCTATGGGGCGGCGTGCCTCTGATCCTGGAACCGGTGGCTTCTACTGATCCTGCGGAGACACAAAAACCGAGAAACAGCGAACAGGAAGTGTATCAGCAAATTATCAGTGATCTGGAATTTGCGCTTAACGATAAGCTCCCGGATCTCTACGGTACTGACGCCTCTGTCAATAAAGCCAGAGCTACTCGCGGTGCCGCCCATGCGCTATTGGCCAAAGTATACGCCCAGATGCCTGAGCGCGACTACAACAAGGTCCTAGAACATGCCCAGACAGTACTCGACAGTCCTGCGGGATACAGTCTGCTCGGGGATTTTAGAAATCTTTTTGACGGAAACAACTACAACAACTCAGAATCCATTCTGGAAATCCAGTTTGTGGGCGGAACCGAAGCCAACTTCGGACCCCAGTTACTGCTTCCTCCCTCAGTGAGTGGGGATACTTGGAGAAAATTCGTCACCCCCTCCAAAGATTTGGTTAAAGCTTTTGACGATGAAGGGGACGAGATCCGCAAGGCAGCAAGCGTATTATTCGAGGCAGCACCTTGGGCAGATGAATTCTGGTCTTTGCAAGTAAACGGGCAGGTGCCTTTTGCCTACAAATGGAAAGAAGCCAACGGATGGGCCAGTACCAATAGGCAGTATCTACTGAGACTGGCGGATATTATCTTGTTGAAAGCAGAAGCTTTAAACGAATTAGGACGCGGAGATGAGGCTTTGACTGCTGTAAATTTGATCAGGAACAGGGTTAATTTGCCAGCCGTCTCCGGAAACAACCCGGAGGAAATTCGGCGGTTAATTGAAAAGGAAAGAAGACTTGAACTGGCACAAGAGGCCCAGCGGTGGAACGATCTTAAGCGATATTCCCGTGCTGTAGAAGTGATGAACAACCTGGTGGAGATTGACCTCAGAACCAATCAACCCAAATCTTTCGATATGAGCGAAGCTAAGCTTCTCCTCCCCATTCCTCAGCAGGAGATCAACAGAAATCCCCTGTTAACCCAGAATCCAGGTTACAATTAATCCAAATGCCCAAAAGATGAAAAATACGCGTTTTAAATATGTTTCCGCAATGCTCGTCAGCCTCTTATTTGGAGCATGCGAACTGGAAAGTAATATGCAGCCTCTAGGTAATTGGACCATGACTGATCCAGTACTTAAGCCTACGACTTCGAATACTATTGTATTGCACGAAGCGCAACCCGATGCCACGGTGGCATTCGAGTGGGAGCCTGTCACCACAAGTACCCGGTTCATCGTGAATTACCGTGTTCTTTTAGTTGAGGAAGGCAGCACTGACTTTTCCTCTGCTTTGATGGAAATAATCCCAGCGAATAGCGGAAGAGCCCTTTCCGTTGCTCCCAAAGCCTCCGATATTAATTATGCGCTTTGGGCAGCCTGTCATCCGAGCGGAGAAACTGTCGAGTTGGAATGGGTGGTAGTCGCCAAAGCCATTGATAAAGAAACCGAAGGGCGGCTTCCTATTTCCATTACTCCCTATGCAAGTGTCTATAAACCTCAATCGCTTTACATTTCTGGTGGTGCTACCGAAAACGGTAAGGAAACGGCACAGGCTATTCCTATGCTAGAAAAAACAAAAGCTGACGGTACGAACACGGGAATATTTGAAGTTTATACTTCACTTACCGGTGGGGAGATTCTCCATTTTAGAGATAAACCTATAGTAGGGTCTAGAAAATTTGGAGGCGAAGATGGTACACTTGTTTCATGTGGAGAAGATATTACCGCCCCCGAATCTGGCGTGTATCGTGTAACGGTGGATTTAAATGCAAACCGCTATGAGTTTACCAAGATTGAGCGATGGAGCTTGGTGGGTGACGCCGTTGAAGGCGGATGGGGCGGTGATGTCCCTCTGGAATATAAAGGAAACGGAAAATGGCAAGCTGATGTTGACTTTCTCAAGCCGTATGAATCCGCTGGGTTCATCTTTAGGGCCAACGGTGACTGGGGGCTTTTGCTTAAAAGGATACCGGGTTCGGGATCTGCCAATGATTTGGAAGGAGCTCTTGTAATGGAAGCTGATGCAGGAATGCTAGGAATGGAATTTGAAGATCTTCCTGGTCCAGCTGCGGGTCTATACTCCCTAACCTTGGATCTTTCAGCAACCGGCCCGAGCTTTATTTTGGAGCCGAAGGATGTGGTCACTCCTCCCGCGGAAACTGATGCGGTGATTGGAAAAAGCGCTAATCCCAACGCCGATGCAGTGTCCGGAAACTTTGACTTCGGCAGTTTCGATACCCCTGACGAGCTATACTTGGTAGCCGACGGGCAGGCCGCAATTACTTTCACAAAAGATGGAGAAGTGTTTAGATCCGAAAGGTTCTTTGCGTTGGAGAAGGGAAAAACCTACTTCCTCAATGATCAGCCCGATGGCAGTGGAAATAATTTTAATGAGTCGGGAAATGGGGAAATTGCGGTGGAAATAGACCAGACGTACGAAGTTTCTGTTGATTTCGGTACAGGAAAGCTACATTGGAAATACTATAACTTAAAGGTTTTCCACTGGGATGATCCCAACGGAGGCTGGGACAGTCGTGATGAGATCTTGATGACTTACTCCCATCCCTATCAGTTTGAAGTCACCGCAGCACTATCCGCTGGCTTTGATATCAAAATCAATTCCCCTTGGGATATACAATTTGGTACGGGAGATAATAAACTAAGCGGAACCATGGTCAATAATGGACCCAACTTTAAAGGAATTACCCAGTCCGGAAGTTACCTGATCAAAATCACGGTGGCTGAAGACTTCAGCGAGTGTGTTTACGAATTTATCAAACAATAATTGAAGATTCCGTTCCTTTAGCGGAAGCAAAAGGAACGGAATCCAAACCATAACCTTTATGTGGATGAATAGACAGATCACAATACTTAAACTGTGGATCATATCAACCGCTTTGCTTGCCGCCTGCGGTTCCCAAACCAATGTGACAACGGAGGAGGCTTCAAGCTTCGAAACACTTTCTAAATGGGAGACTGCTTTTGATCGTTCTGTTCTCCTGGAAAAAATGGAGACGAAAACCCAAGGAGAAATTTTAGGGCAAGAAATCCCCGTCATTGCTATTGATGAAAAGGAAGTCTATCAGGAAATGGACGGCTTCGGCTTCACTTTGAATGGAGGCAGCGCTATGCTGATCAGAACCAAGCTCAGTGAGGACAGACAGAACAACTTATTGGAAGAACTATTTTCCCGAAAAGAAGAGGCAATCGGTATCAACTTCCTGCGGGTAAGTATAGGCGCTTCCGATCTTGATGAGCTTGTTTACTCCTATGCTGACACGAGAGGTAATGAAACGGACGCGGAATTAAAAAGCTTTAGTCTGGCCTATGATACCCTTTATCTAATTCCTGTACTTCAGAAAATTCTTGAAATCAACCCTGAAATGAAAATAATGGGCTCTCCTTGGAGTCCCCCCGCCTGGATGAAGACCAACCAAAGCCCGATTGGTGGAAAGTTGAAGTCCGAATTCTATGGAAGCTATGCGGAATATTTTGTGAAGTATGTGAAGGCGATGGAAGAAAACGGAATCCCGATCTATGCCGTCACCTTACAAAATGAACCCGAACATCCGGGAAACAATCCCAGCATGCTGATGGAAGCTACAGAACAGGCCGAGTTCATTAAATCTCATCTTGGTCCTGCTTTCCAGAGAGCGGGAATATCGACGAAAATCATCATTTATGACCACAATTGCGACCACCCTGGATATCCCATTGCTGTACTCAATGATAAAGAGGCCTATCCATTCATAGACGGCTCCGCTTTTCATCTGTATCTTGGAGAAATTGATGCCATGTCTGAGGTAAAAAAAGCGCATCCAGAAAAAAACATATACTTCACGGAGCAATGGACTTCTTCTAAAGGGGATTTTGGTGGTGACCTGCAATGGCATATCAGAAACCTGATCATTGGAGCCAGCAGAAACTGGGCTAAAACCGTTTTGGAGTGGAATTTGGCAGCCGATCCAGAGCAAAGACCCTTTACTCCCGATGGAGGTTGCTCTATGTGTCTAGGGGCTCTGACCATTTCCGATGAATCCGTGGAAAGAAATGTCGCCTATTATATCATCGCCCATGCATCAAAATTTGTTCCTTCAGGTTCAAAAAGAATAGGTTCCACCGACTTGATACAGTTGCCCAATGTTGCTTTTCTCACTCCAGAAAACAGGAAGGTTTTGGTGGTACTGAATGAGCAGACTGAAGCTCAACCTTTGGAAATTCAGTTCTCAGGAGAAAAAACAACAACCCAAATCAGTGCAAAATCAGTAGCCACATTTGTTTGGTAAAGGAACCATTATGAGAGTTACGTCACAGATCATTTGCTTTCTAAAATCACCTACCCTATTGTTCTTCGTGGGGCTTTCCGCCACCTTGATTTCCTGTTCCTCGGATTCTCCAGAGGTTTTCGAGCCACCAAAGAAAGTCCAAGAACTCGGAAAAGCTACTTTGCACCTTACTACAGGAGACCAGCGCAAATTGCTCAACCGAGAACCGGAGCTGTCCATTACAGAACTGGACCACCGGACCATGCCCATGATAAGTTTATTTACCGATGATGTGAAGCAGGAAATAGAGGGCTTTGGCGCAGCACTCACAGGATCCTCCGCCTATCTGATCAACCAGAGAATGAATAACGCCCAAAGACAGGAATTGCTCCGGGATTTGTTTTCGCTCGACGGAGGGATAGGCCTCTCTTATCTGCGCATGACGATTGGTTCGTCAGATTTTTCATTGAGCAACTATACCTACAACGACTTGGCTCCGGGGGAAACTGACTATGAATTGCAAAAGTTTAGCATCAGTAAGGACAAACAGGATGTGGTTCCTGTATTTAAGGAAATACTGGCCCTCAACCCCGATATCCATATCATGGGCTCTCCATGGAGCCCGCCGGCTTGGATGAAAACCAATAATTCATTGGTTGGGGGAGAGCTCAAGAAAGAAGCTTTCGGTGTCTATGCCGATTATTTTGCCCGCTACATCGAGACTTATCACTCTGAGGGCATTGGTATCGACGCTATTAGTGTACAGAATGAGCCATTGCATGCAACTGCGGGCTATCCTTGCATGTATATGAGCAGCGAAGATCAGAATGTTTTTATCAGGGACTATTTGGGCCCTGTTCTTAAAGAAAGAGACTTGGATACCAATGTCATCCTTTACGACCATAATTGGGACAATACCCATTATGCGATCTCCATTCTCAACGATCCGGCTACAAAAGCCTATGTAGCAGGTTCTGCCTTTCATGGCTATGGCGGAGATGTAAACTCCATGAGCCAGGTATACCTCGCCCATCCTGACAAAGGCCTCTACTTTACCGAGATTTCAGGCGGAGAATGGGCTACCAACTTTAGTGACAACCTTCAATGGAATATGCGTAATGTCTTCATGGGAACCACCAAAAACTGGTCTAAAAATGTACTACTATGGAACTTAGCGTTGGATGAAAATCATGGCCCCACCAATAATGGCTGCATGGATTGCAGAGGCGTAGTAACGATCAACAGCCAAACGGGTCAATTCACCAAGAATGTTGAATACTATTCCCTTGCCCATTTCTCCAAATTCATTCCTTCTGGTTCTAAAAGAATCGGGAGCCAAACATCCGGCGATCTCGCGGGTTTTGATCACGTCTCTTTTATAGATCCAAAAGGCAAAAAGATATTGGTCGTTGCAAATGACAATAATGCTTCCCGGGACTTCAAAGTCATCGAAAACAATAGACAAATCCTTTATACGCTCCCTGAAAAATCAGTGGCGACTGTTACTTGGGATTGACATCATCTATTCCACGGTTGTTTAAAGGCCGTGTTTCCCTTAAGATACAGCTTTGGGAAGCACGGCCTTTTGTTGAACCTATTCAGGGCTTAAGATGAAAATTTGTGGAATCTAACCCTTACTCCCAAAGAGGATACTTTTCCAAGGTAACCGCTTCGCCAAAAAACAATCGGGTCGCCTGTTCGAAACCGACCGTATAGTCGGACACCAAAAACCTATCCCTTTCCAGATGGTTATCCCTATTCAATAGATTATTATATTCTAAAAAAGCCTTGGTGGCCTTAGCCACAATTTCTGAACTATCAATTACTTCCACCTCCCCAGAATAAAACTCCTTTACCTGCGCCTTGATCAATGGATAATGGGTACATCCCAAAATTAAAGCGTCCAAGTTTTTCAAGTCTGAGTGTTCCAGATACGATTTGATAATCCCGTAGCTCACCTCATTCTTATGAAATCCTTCTTCGATCATCGGAGCCAGCAAAGGTGTAGCCAGAGAAACAAATTGGATATTCTCGTTCAGGGAATCTACTTTTTGGTGATATACCCCTGAATTCACCGTCTGTTTGGTCCCGATTAATCCAACCTTTTGTTCCGGATGGTTTTCCCGCAGATAATCCACGACAGGATCAATTACGTTAAATACGCTGGCTTTAGAAGCCACATACGCACGGACAAGCTCAAAAGCTGCAGTGGAAGCTGAGTTGCATGCAATCAGTATTAACTTACAATGAGCTTTCAGTAAGACGTCCGCAATCTTTATGGAATAGGCTTGAATAGAGGCAGTGCTTTTGTCCCCGTAAGGCAAGTGTGCCGTATCTCCAAAATAGACAATCCTTTCGTTGGGAAGAATATTCTTTACAGCTTTGGCTACTGTGAGTCCCCCAATCCCGCTATCAAATATCCCTATCGGTGCTGATGCTTTCTCTGACATAATACTTTTCTGAAAATACAAATTAACGCATAAGGCCCCACATTATCTTGGCCATGGAGCAAACTTTAGCTTCAATATCTCCTTACCGAGATCGCTAATGAGTGCCGCCAACCTAATAAGAGGAAGGTGGTGGCATAGATCCATTAAAACAGCTGGTATATCACTGCTACCAAAGGGCAGGTTCAATTGCCCGCTGTTCCAAAGAAATACTAGGTCCTTCTCCCAAAAACACTCTACAGACTGTGGTCATCATCCCCAAAAAACATCTGGGAAACCGGTTTTAAAGCCTTGTTTAGGCGATTTTTTTATGGCACAACCTGTGAATAACCCCAGATATCAATTATGTGTAACAAAACAATAAATGATGAAAAAAATTATAGTCCTGCTATTTCTCGCCATAAGCTTTGTAATGATGATATTGATTTCTTATATGAAATTTCAGACCATATTATATTTGGAATCATCTAATAATGCTCAGGAGTATTATGTTCAGGATTCTAATCATGCCCATCCAAATTACAACCCCATATTGGGATTTTGATCTTGCAATAGTCGATTTAAACAATGAAACCTACGATTTACATAGCGAGTATTTTCCTTCTTCTGACATTTCAATCTTGTCAAAACACAACGAAGAGTGGTCCCGACTCTTATCGAGCTGAGGAAATGGATGCATCGTGGAATGAATCTATGGCTGAGAATATTTCTTTAGAAGATTTGCCCATGACCATTAGAGAGGAAATCGAAAAAGACAAGCTGTTTCAAGAATTGAACATTTCTAATATAACAAGGATTAAGGAAAAAGATATTACTTACTACGACATGACGTTTAAGGATGCTGATGGTCAACTGATAATGGTTTTCTATGACGAAGAAGGCGAAATCATTGTTCCGTAATTTTTTTAGAAATTCAAATTTCTCCTGTTAAACATAAAATAATAGGACAAAAACAAGAATAAAAATCAACGTATTCATAAACCCATAAAGCACTGATTATTTTAATCGGTGCTTTTGTTTTTTATATTTACTTTTGTGATCGGAAAACGCTAGCTTTCAGTATGAAAAAAATACTTCTTGTAGAAGATGACCTTACTTACTCTAAAATCATCAAGAAATTCTTAGAGAAAAACCAATATATAGTTACAACTACAACGAAACTAGTAGATGCTTACAGTTTGATGGAACGCGAATCTCCGGAATTGATAATCACTGATTACCGCCTGCCTGACGGTACCGGCATGGAGATTTTGGAGAGGATAATCAATAGCAAAAAAAGCACCCCGGTTATTCTGATCACCAATTATTCGGATATTCGTACGGCGGTTAAGTCCATGAAAATGGGGGCGTTCGAGTACATTACTAAACCCGTAAACCCTGATGAACTTTTAGCAACAGTAAAAGATGCCTTTAGTAATAAACATAATATTCCTAGCAACCCAGTAGACGAGGACAATCCTAAATCCTCTATAGTGTCACTCGATTTGGAAGATGATTACTTTGTGGGGGAAAGCAGGGCTGCGCTACAAATTGAACAATACATCAATCTAGTGGCTCCCACGGACATGAGTGTTATCGTCCTCGGAGAAAGCGGTACCGGAAAGGAATACATTGCAAAAAGAATCCATCAAAAATCAAAACGGAGCTCAGGACCGTTTGTTGCCATAGATTGCGGGGCCTTATCTAAAGACTTGGCAGGGAGTGAGCTGTTTGGACATGTTAAGGGTGCTTTCACCGGTGCTTCAGACAACAAAACTGGCCATTTCGAAAGTGCCAAAGGGGGCACCATTTTTCTGGACGAGATAGGCAATCTGGGCTACGAAGTTCAAATCAAGCTGTTAAGAGCAATTCAGGAACGTAAGATCCGAAAGATTGGAGGAAATAAAGACATCGATATTGATGTAAGGATAATTGTTGCTACAAATGAGGATCTGGCGGTCAGTGCCAAAAACGGAGAATTCAGGGAAGACCTCTACCACCGACTCAACGAATTCAGCATGGAAGCAAGTCCTCTAAGAGACCGTAAGGAAGACCTTTTCCGCTTTGCGGATCTATTTCTTCAAGCCAGCAACAAAAGCCTTGAAAAAAACGTCACGGGCTTTAGTCAGGAGGTGAAAAACATCTTTATGAACTACAGCTGGCCAGGAAACCTTCGTGAATTCAAAAACATAATAAAAAGAGCTGTATTGCTGACTGGCGAGGGTGAAATCAACACAGATGTAATTCCGTTGGATCTAAGCCTTCCAGAAAATTCGGTCTCAGAAATGGGAGCCGCAAAAGATCTAAAAACTTCCTTTGAGGAGCAGGAAAGATCGTTAATCATTAAAACCTTGGAAGAAGTTAAGTATAACAAGTCCAAGGCAGCGAAAATCCTGGATATGGACAGAAAAACCCTCTACAATAAATTGGAGAAATACAGCATTGAATAATCTTTTTCAAAACTCAGGGGCTGTAGTTAAAAACACGCCGGCATTTAGGCAGTAATCCTTTTATATGAAATCTATCATCAGTTTTGTTATCAGGTACGTTCCCCGAAAGTACCTTCAACTGGTCAGCCATTTTTTTTTAAGAGTATTGGCTGTTTTTTACCAGGGAAACAAAGTGGTATGCCCGGTCTGCAATCATTCTCTCAGAAAGTTCCTGCCCTACGGTAGAAAAGCAAGAGAAAATGCGTTATGTCCGCACTGCCTTGCGCTGGAACGACATCGGCTTATGTGGCTCTTTTTAGAAAAAGAAACCCCTTTCTTCGACCAAACTCTAAAAGTGCTTCACGTTGCACCAGAACTCTGCTTTATCGATCGATTTGAACAGCTTCCAAACTTGGAGTACATTACCGGGGATATCGAGTCGCCGTTGGCAAAAGTAAAGATGGACATCCACAAGATTCCCTTTGAAGATAATTCCTTCGACGTGGTATTCTGCAACCATGTGATGGAACATGTGGAGGATGATATTCAAGCTTGCCGGGAAATAAACCGAGTGTTGAAGCCTACTGGTTGGGGAATTGTTCAATCGCCGGTTTATTCCCAACAGAACACCCTTGAGGATAAAGCAATTACCGACCCTTCCGAAAGGGAGCGGCTGTTTGGACAGCGGGACCACCTCCGTAAATACGGACGTGACTATGCGATTCGTTTGAGTACATCGGGGTTGAAGGTGGAAGAAAACAGGTTTGTTAATAGCCTTGGAGACGAGACTATCCGTAAATACGCCTTAGCGGACGACGAGGTGATTTTCTATTGCACAAAGGGAATCAACCTCTAGTCATTTTAAGAAGGCCTTCACGAAACAGCCCTGCCCCATATGCGAAAAGTTGTCCGAAAGAGGTGACGACGGCAATTATTCCTACACCGAGCGATCGATTCTGAACAGCCGCTGAAATCATAACTCCGACGGTCCAAATCCCAAAGAATAAAGCTCCCAAATAAAACATATTGGAATAAAAAACAGAAAGCAAGAGCCACCCTAACCATCCGCACAAAAAGAACAGAGGAAGAAGGTGTACCAGTTGAACTGCGCCTTTATGATATCTACTTACATTTACCCTATTTTGCCCGAAGGAGTAACTTTGCCGGAGAAATGACGCCAAATTGTTTTTCCTTTTATGGAAGACATGGGCATGTTGCACAAGTTCGAGTCTGAAGCCCTTCTCCTTAATTCTAATACTTAACTCGATGTCTTCCCCCCTGTTGGGATCTATAAATCCGCCAGTAGCTCTAAAAACCTCTGCAGACAAGCCCATATTAAAACCCCGAGCCTGATACTTGGCGGGATCTTTCAATTTACCCCGGATACCCCCAGTAGTCCAAATAGAGGTCATACTGAAATTTAGAGCTTTTTGAAAGGGGGAAAAATCCTGCTCCGCTGCATCGCCCCCCCCATGCGCATCCAATCTTCTAAGAAGTATTTCTTTTTGAAGAATAGAAAAATAATGCGGGGGAATTATGCAATCTGAATCAAACAGAACGTAATAGTCCCCTTTGGCAACACTCATTCCAAGGTTTCTTGCAAATCCCTGTCCCTTGTTATCTTGATAGTAATAATGTAGATCTAGCTTATCGATGTAGGTATTGACTATTGCTTCACAAGTCACTGTAGAACCATCTTCCACGACAATAACCTCCAGATTTGGGTAATCCTGGTCAAGGAGGCTGTCCAAAAGATCTTTGATTTCCTCAGGCCGATTATAAACCGGCACTATGATTGAAAAAAGCATTAAGAACCGAAGTTTATTTCCTCGTCAATATTATAGTCGGATTTCCTCGAGCTATTCGAAGTCATCATTTCCGCCAAAAATCCAGTCAAAAACAATTGAGCGCCGACAATGACCGCTACTATAGCAAGAAAGAACAGGGGCTGGTCGGTGATTTCCCTAACCGCCACCCCCCTTTTCAACCCGTATATTTTTTCAAAAATCAGCCAAATAGTGATCAAAAAACCTGAAAAAAATGAAACAGACCCCATAGAACCGAAGAAATGCATGGGGTTTTTCTTGTATCGATTAACAAAAGATACCGAAATAAGGTCCAGAAAGCCATTTATAAACCTCTCGATACCGAATTTGGTATAGCCGTACTTTCTAGGTCTATGTTCCACCACCTTTTCCCCTATGTTACCAAATCCATTCCACTTGGCAATTAGAGGGATATAGCGATGCATCTCTCCATAGATATGAATATTTTTGACCACCTTGTTTTTGTAGGCTTTCAGGCCGCAATTAAAATCATGCAACTTTATTCCCGACATCCATCGGGTAAAACCGTTGAAAAAACGGGAAGGGATCGTTTTGGTAATCGGATCGTGCCTTTTCTTTTTCCAGCCGGAAACGATATCAAAACCGTCTCCAATTACCATTTCATACAATGCCGGAATTTCATCAGGGCTATCTTGCAAATCGGCGTCCATGGTCATCACCACTTCTCCTCGGGCCTTATTGAAACCGATGTCCAAGGCAGCCGACTTGCCATAATTCCTCGTAAAGCCAATCGCTTTGATGTGTCCGTTAGACCTAGAAAGACTGCGAATTACATCCCAAGAAGTGTCGGTGCTTCCGTCATTTACGAAGATCAATTCGTAAGAATAGCCATTTTCTAACATGACGCTCGCTATCCATTGGGCTAATTCAGGGAGAGACTCTTCTTCGTTAAAAACAGGGACGACAATCGAAATATCAATCATTCTTAGTAATCAAGCGACTTGTCTCTTTTTTTAATGATGGCACCCAGAATAAGGGACAGAATCGCATAAAAGATCGCCATAAATCCTACTCCTTTTAACATGCCTACAGGCGTATACCCCTCTCGCATCCCATTTCTCATTTCCTCGATTTGATCTGACGACATCTCCCCAACGCCGAAAGAATCCATAGTATTCAGCGTGTTTTCCAAGATGACATCCGCCAGTTTATCCCCTAGGCTCGGATCCAGAACCATAAACAACAACATATTGCCGATAGTGGTGATTGCCAACATAATCAAGAGAGAAAAAAAAGAAAACTGAAAGGCGGTACCGAAACTCATAAAACCTCCCAATTCCTTTCGGTATTCTATCCCGAAGTAGATGATAAGACCGCAATATATTGCTAAAGTAACTAATCCTAGCCAGGTAGCAGCTAAAAACTTGTAATCGATAAAGTAGCAAACAAATGAAAACGCTGTCAAAAACAATCCTGTAATTAGGCCGGCTTTTATGGCCGCTTGAAATGGGGTCTGGGCATTTTCCATGGGTTTAGGTTTTAGAGTTTTTAAGAATAATTGAAATTATGATAGTGAAAAAGAGTCCCGGAATTAACTTCCGCAGGAAATCATTGAAAACGACATCAAAAATAGTCATGTTTGAAAGATTCTTTAACGTGGCGTCGTAGGAAGCCTCATCCAGTTGTTCTATGATTTCGTTCTTTTTTTCTCCTAAAAGGTCCAAATTTGATGATCTGTATTCTTCAAAAATCACCGGGTCGATTTGAAGGAATATAAATATAACTATCGCTGATATTAAAGCCAAAATTGAATAAATAAAAAAACCCACCGTCATCCCCTGTCCAAACGCCAATTCCCCTCCGTTTTCATTATTTTTGAAATTCTTGACGCCAAAAAATACAAACAGGGGGATCAGAATATAACCAAAAATCTCAGTGAAGCTTATAGGCTCATTGCCTAAGAGGTAGACAACAATAAATGCCAGACCGCAGAATACGCCCCCAAGTATCCCGAACAAATATGCCGCCTTATAGTATCTATCCATTTACTACATCAAATTTGCCGTTATTAATGACATATTTTACCCGCCCTTTTAAAACCGAATTAAACCAAGGGGAATTTTGTCCCAAGGACGGATTAGATTTACGATCATATCGCCATTCCTCTTGCGGGTCAAATATGGTTAGGGAAGATAACGTCGATTTCTCTTTTCGGAGTACTTTAGCCGGGCCGTCGGTTATCTTGCTGATTAGTAAAGGCCATCCCAATTCCCCTTCAAGCTCAATGAGGCCGCTTAGGAAACCAGGCAAGCCCACCATCCCGAATGAAGCAAGGTCAAATTCCATATGCTTCGAATCAAGGTCTTGAGGTTGATGATTGGAGACTATGGCATCGATGGTCCCGTCCTTTAGACCTTCTATAAGCTCCATTCGATCTTTCTTTCCCCTAAATGGCGGCATAACCTTTAAGTTGGTATCAAAGTCATTTAGATCCTCGTCGGTAAATAACAATTGATAGAGAGAAACATCTGATGTAACCTTAAGCCCGTCGCTCTTTGCTTTACGAATAGCCCTAACTACTTCAGCCGTGCTGATGGTTTGAAAATGAAGGGAACCTCCTGTATATTTAAGGATCTCAATATTCTTTTGAACAGCCACCTCTTCTGCCATGGATGGAATACCTTTTAGACCAAGTCTTGTGGAAGTCAATCCCTCATGCATATGTCCAAAGATGGATAGCAGGGGATCGTAAGAATGGTCAAATAAGATTCCGTCGAATTTCTGCAGGTATTGAAGAACCTTGACCATCCGGTCTGAATTTGACAGAGGAACAGTTCCTTCTCCAAAAACCCGCACCCCTTGATGATGAACGTCCAATATCTCCGTCAGATCCTCGCCTTTTGTGTCAATGGTGACTGCTCCCTGCACATGGATGGTAGTAAGATAATCCTTTACTCTACTTTTTATAAATTCAACCTCATTTTTTGATTGGACAGTAGGATAAGTATTAGGCAGAATAACAGCTTCGGTAAAACCGCTTTTCTTTAGGGTTTCTCCTAAGCTGGACAACGTTTCCTTATGTTCAAGTCCCGGTTCTCCCACAAAGCATCTCAAATCGATCCAGCCCCTCGATGCCAACATACCGCTACAATCGATCACTTGTACATTGTCAGATGACTCGGTACCATCGGCTTTACGTATTTCCTTTCCATTATAAAAATAATCGGCAACCTCACGCACCTCCTCATCTACTAACTTCAGGGATTTTAATAAAATAGACATACAAAATTTATTTGTGCAAAACTGCAACAATAATCTTTAAAAATAAAGCTTTGGTTGGATGAAACTTGAGTATAGCTTCTATTTAAAGGAGTGAAGGCGATGGGACACTAATAAATGGACCGCTACCTCCAACGATGGGTTCGTTGATTTTCTCAAAAAAAAAGGCCCGCCAATACTGGCGGGCCTAATGGCTCGGGCGGCGACCTACTCTCCCGGGTGTGACCCCAGTACCATCGGCGCGGCAGGGCTTAACTTCTCTGTTCGGGATGGGAAGAGGTGGAACCCCTGCGCTGGGCCGCCCAATTTCTTTTGGTATCAAGAACTTAGTATCAGCTACCAAATAACTGTCTTGATACTTTTGTCTTATGTCTTGGTACTTATGTCTATGTCTGTTTTGAATTGTCTTGCAAGGATTACAACAGAAAGGCTTCTTCTGTCCAAGTTTTCGGGCAATTAGTACCGCTCGGCTGTGCAGTTGCCTGCTTTACACCTGCGGCCTATCGACGTCGTCGTCTACGACGGCCCTCGTGGAAGTCTAATCTTGGGGTGGGTTTCGCACTTAGATGCTTTCAGCGCTTATCCCTTCCCGACGTAGCTACCCGGCGGTGCAGTTGGCACCACAACCGGTACACCAGCGGTCGGTCCAGCCCGGTCCTCTCGTACTAAGGCC
>DATGMS010000004.1:0-2447 GCA_035307285.1 Cyclobacteriaceae bacterium | reverse complement strand
AACCCCTATCCTGCGAACTATCTTGACGAAAAAGCATGGAATCAGATGGTCATCAAATCCATTTTTCTGCAGCGACCCCTTTACAAAATAGTAGATGCCGATCATCGGACCAATGGGGATTTGGCCAAGATATTAATAGATTTTGCCCATGAACGATGGGCGGCGGGCAGAAATGTAATGCCGGAGTTATGGCGGTTTGTGGGGCAATTTTTGACAGATGAAGATCTAAAGGATGTACAGAAGGTCATTCAGTCGGACGAGCCATTAGAACAAGAGGCTGTCTTATTGGCCTGCAGCCAATCGAGCCTTACCTTGGCACAAAAAATCCTCGAAGAGCATCCTACGGTTAAATCTAAAATCGAAGAAGGAAAGATTAATTGGGAACAGATCGGGCAGCAATTTGAAGAGAAATCGGTTTAGCACAAAAAGCATCCCTTGATCCCTGAGCATTCTCTCGTCACATAGCCAAGCCTCCGTCTACCGCCATTACAGCTCCGGTAGTAAATGAAGCAGCAGGTGAGGCCAGGAACAAGGCCATGGCTGCTATTTCTTTGCTTTCGCACATTCTTTTGATCGGGAGCTTTTTCATCATATCTACCATGATCCTGTCATTCGACCAAAGCACCTCGCTAAAGGGGGTTTTGGTCAAGCCGGGACAGATCACGTTGACTCTAATCCTGTAATCTCCCCATTCTTTGGCAAAAGCCTTAGTGAGAGCAATCAAAGCAGCCTTGCTCACCCCATACAGACCCATTTTTGGTTCTGGTTTTATACCTTCAATGGCTCCAATATTGATGATGGAAGCTCCTGAAGATTGCCTCAAAAAGGGCAGACAAAGCTTTGAAAGAAGGTAGGGGGCCTTTACATTGACATTCATAAGTTTATCAAATTCCTCTACATCCAAATCCTGAATATTTCTATAGGTAGGATTGATTCCGGCATTATTAACGAGAACATCAAGCTGGCCATATAGCTCGATAGTTTTATGTACCAAATGATCGAGGTCTTCCTTTTTTTCTATGTCGCACGCTATTCCGGTGACCTCATACCCTTTTGTTCTTAATTTCTCCGAGATAAGATCCAAATCCCGCTGATGTCGGCTGCTGATAACTACTTTAGCCCCCGCAGAAGCAAAAAATTCCGTAATACTATATCCTATACCTCTGCTGGCGCCGGTAACAATAGCAACTCTTCCTTGCAGGGAATAGATGGTGGATAAATCCATGGTCGTTTATTATGGGTTATTGTATTTTTTCATCGCATGTCGCTCTTATGTAATCTCCTTTAAAACAAAAAAGCCATCTTGGCATTGGGTATGGTAAAGAGGCATAAAGATACTCCCGTCCCATTGCGATAGGACAGATCCACCGTCAGATGTCGCCAATTCCTGACCTTTCTTGATTTTTTGAAAATCTTCGAATCCCGGCAACATCCTGAAGAACTCATCTTCTTGAATACAATATTTGTAAACGACTTCAAATGCTCGAGCTTCTTCCTTAGAACATGCACTTTCCAGTTTGCGCTGCAAGTCTGAAAAATTGGGGACGTCGCTTTTTTTGACGCAGCCACTGTTCACCAAGGCCAGCCAGATAGCCGCTTCATGCGTTTGTGCTGCGTTATAATCGGCATTTGACCCGACGAAAAGCGTACATCCTACATAACTCTTTGCATTGAGGTAGAACCCCATGTGGTCAGTGACATAATCTTCCATTCCGCGGATATGGGGCAGGGGAATTTGTTTGGCGAAGTCTAGCGAATCGGGATTTTTACTACTGCATACGTATGGCTTTCGGATATTTTCGGAAGTTTTCAAGTCTAAATAATAGACGCCTGAAGTCGCAGAGTTAGAGGCTTTTTCATACTCCTCTATAAGATCTACAAACTCTGCGGCTTCATTATATCCGGAGGTTTCGACATGCGGAGTCGAATATCCGTCTTGGATAGAAAGAGATTGTTTCAGTTGCGTCAGGATTCCCTTTTTCTTGCTTTTAATGTTCCCTGCCAATCCCCTTATCTCGCCTTTTAATGGAATGTCCAGTTGGGATATTGTCTTTAAGACCTTGTTAAATGCCGTAACAGCACTGGTCTGTCCATCAAACACATCGGCTGTAATTACCAGAGCAGGTCCATCCTCCCCGCAGCTATAGCTCCCAAGAAGACGTTCCATGGAGCTTGTTTTCTGGAGCGTTTTCTCACTATTTGCAGTTGTATTGCCCACCGTTTTATTCAGACCTATCATAAGCAAAGACCTCTATGAGGCGTATGTTTTAAATTAACCTATTGTCAGCAATACAAGGGGCGGGAGTGTCACAGCTTAGCCCTTTTGTTCAATGACTATCTGAAATTGAAATACATCAAGCGTACCATTTTTTTAAGATTAATCAAAAAGTCAAATAAATTGTGACGGGAATTCAGGCTCAAATATTCCTGTAATAAAAGCTTAGATA
>DATGMS010000003.1:0-9056 GCA_035307285.1 Cyclobacteriaceae bacterium | reverse complement strand
CTGTTCTGGGTTGTAAGTACCGGTGGTTTTTTCCAATACTTCCAGTTCGTCTTTTTCTGACGGATATCGCAATTGAATATACAAAAGAAACCTGTCCAATTGCGCCTCTGGAAGCGGATAAGTTCCGGATTGTTCTATCGGGTTCTGGGTGGCAATGATCAGAAAGGGGTCCGGAAGTGGGTGGTGTTGTCCCGCATAGGTGACGGTTTTTTCTTGCATGGCTTCCAGCAGCGCTGCCTGGGTTTTAGGAGGTGTGCGGTTGATTTCATCTGCCAAGACTAAATTTGCGAAGATGGGGCCTTTGTTGAACTGAAAGAACTTCTTACCGGTCTCGTGGTCCTCTTCCAGAATCTCGGTCCCGAGAATATCACCCGGCATCAGATCGGGTGTAAATTGGATCCGTTTGAATTTCAATTCCATCGCCTGTGCAGTGGTTTTGACCATCAAAGTTTTAGCCAGGCCGGGAACGCCTTCCAATAGGCAATGGCCGCCCGCCAGAAGGCTGATGATTATTTCTTCCACCGCTTCTTTCTGGCCAATGATCACCTTGCCGATTTCTTCTTCCAGCAAGGGAAGCTTTTCTACCAAGTTTTTATAAGATGCTAAAACAGTTGTCTCCAATGAAGTTAGGTTAAGGCATGGATAATAATATTTACCCCAAATTTGGTATTGTCCTCTTTGAGAAAGCGCTTGTTCCGGAAATCATAATCCCATTCACAGCCATAATCCTTATTGCTGTACAATACACCAATGCGCCCATTAATGATGATGGCCTTTAAGTAATCATGGACGAGGTCATCTCCCCAGCCGTTGAGTTCAAAAGACGTAGTGGGAGGGCCTTCCTCAAACTTAAAGAAGCAGGAATAAATGGGGTGGTTATTTGGGATTTTTTCAAGGGTACCGTCTCCGAAGGTTTTGGCCATCTCGGCTTCAAACGATTGGGCAAACAAGCCATCGATATCGTGGTTGCAATCGTCGGCAAAAACAAAGCCTCCGTTTTCTACATAAGTTTTGAAGATCTTCCTCTCCGCAGTGGAAAATTCTACCAGCCTATGTCCGCTTAGGTAGCAAAAAGGGCTTTTGAAAAGCTCGGGATCGCCTAACTCCACCACCTTCTCCTTCTCATCAATTGGAATAGTCGTGTATTCTACCAGGGAATGCAGAAGGTTGGAAGGCATGCGTTGGTCTGTATCCCAGTTGCCTGATTGATATTTGATCCTGGTAAAGAAGAAAGTTTGCATAGTAATGGGTTAGCCCCGGGGAAGCTTTCCCCGGGTACCTGAAATCATTTACACCGCATCCGATAAACTGGTAAAGGTGAAGTCCCTTATTTTCATTGGCGGGATCATGCTGCCGTTTACCCTTTCTGGCTTGCCCAAAGCTTCAATGTTGTTGAGCATGATGATGGGGCTCTCGTTGAACCGGAAGTTCTTTACCGGAAACTTCAGCTGGCCGTTTTCAATGTAGAAGGTCCCGTCTCGAGTCAGTCCTGTGTAGAGCAAGGTCTGTGGATCTACGGCCCTGATGTACCAGAACCTGGTGACCAAAACCCCTCTTTCGGTGCTTTTGATCATGTCTGACAGAGATTGGTCTCCGCCCTCTATGATAATTCCCGAAGGAAATCCTACCATCGGCACACCTTGCTTTTCCGCCCAGTAGCGGGTGTAAAACATGTTCTTCACCACCCCGTTTTCTACCCATTGGACTTTTTCTTGGGGAAGCCCTTCATTGTTCCAAGGGCTTGCCGGAATTTCAGGATGGTTGGGGTCAGAATAAATGTTCACCCTTTCGTCAAATAGATTTTCTCCCAGTCGCGTCCCGCCGCCTCTTTGGCTCAGGAAACTCCTTCCTTCGTCAGCACTTCTGGCGTCCATACTTCTTCTCATCAGCCCTATCAGATCGCCAGCGGCGGTAGGCTCGAGGATTACGGTATATTTCCCCGGTTCAATGGCTTGGGCATTGACCGAAGCTTCGGCTTTTTGCATGGCAATCCGCGTAACTTCCCGGGTGTTAAGGAGGGATACATCGTTATAGTCTCTTATGGCATAGCCAGATCCCGTGCCATCCGCTGACCTGACCGTGATGGAAAAATCCACCGACGATCTTTTGTTGTAGCCAAACAATCCTTTGCTGTTTCCCATCGCACTGAATCCGGAGTAATCCTCTAAGTATCCCGCTGCAGTAAGGTTTTTTTCACTGCTTGGTACAATACTGTCGGCGGCAGCTTTGGCCCGGAATTCCGGATCAATGGAATGCGTGCTTTCGGCAAAGGTATTGGTGCTCGGGTAATTCTGCGGCCCAAGCATGGGCATATATTCGGGGTTTTCCGGTGCCAAGCGGGCGATTTCTTCTGATCGTTCCACAGCTTTTCTTAAGGATTCGTCATCAAGTTCGTTAATGCTGGTCGACCCGGATTTTTTCCCATATACAGAAGTCACGGACAGCATGATCTCATTGGATTCTCCGCTGGTATTGACCGTGTTTCTGGCATATCGGATATTCCCTGTCTTGCCTCCGCTGATACTTACGCTGGTCTCATCGGCTTTGGCAAAAGAAAGGACTTTATCGATGATTTGTTTTGCTTCTTCTTGAGTTAATATAGCCATGTTTTTAATTATTTATTTAAATCTTCCTGCCTGTATTGATGACATTGACCCCGTTAAAACGGGTAGTCGAGCTACCATGGGACACGGCAGAGACTTGGGAAGGCTGGCCTTTTCCGTCGAAGAAAGTACCAAAAAGCTTGTAATCGTCCTTGTCACAGATCTGGACGCAAGAATTCCAGAATTCCTGGGTGTTGGATTGGTAAGCCACATCTTCAAGCATCCCGGCAATTTCGCCGTTCTTGATTTCATAGAAGAGCTGGCCGCCAAATTGAAAGTTGTATCGCTGTTGGTCTATGGAATAGGATCCTCTGCCTGAAATATAGATGCCCTTTTCCACTCCTTTGATCATCTCGTGGGAACTTAGCTTTTCCTTGCCAGGTTGGAGCGAAACGTTGGGCATTCTTTGAAACTGTACAGAACTCCAGCTGTCGGCGTAGCAGCAGCCATGGGATTCTTTTTCATCAATGATTTTGGCCTGATCCCTTATAGATTGGTAGTTGGTCAGGACCCCGTCTTTGATAAGGTTCCAATCTTTGCTTTTGACACCTTCATCGTCATAGCCTACTGCCCCCAGTGAATAAGGCTGGGTTTTGTCAGCAATGATGTTGACCAAGTCACTACCATACTGGAAGTTGCCGGATTTCCACTTATCCAGTGTCGCAAAGCTGGTACCCGCATAGTTGGCTTCATATCCTAATACCCTATCCAGTTCCAAGGGGTGGCCTACGGATTCATGTATCGTTAGACCTAAATGATCTGGGTCTAGAACGAGATCATATTTCCCCGGAGTAACGGATTTGGCAGAGAGCTTTTCCTGCGTTTGCTTCGCGGCTGCTATAGCGTCTTCCACCATATCATATGAATTCCTATAGGCAATAAGGCCGGCAGGACTGGAGATTTTTTCTGAAGCGAGACCATCAAGATATTCAAATCCCATACCCATAGGTGCGCTCAACGCTTGCCTGGTACGGAAAGTACCCTCAGTTTTATCCACGGCAGTGACCGTGAAAGTCGGCCATATTCGATGGATATCTTGGTCGATATAGGATCCGTCGGTGGAGGCAAAATATTTCTGTTCGTTCACCATGAACAGATTGGAGGTCACAAAAGCCGCCCCATTGACCATGGCGGAATCATTGACTTTTAGCAAAAGGTCAATTTTATCTTTAATCGGAATCTCAAAAGCATTTTTGGTAATCGGGGTTTTCCAAGAAACCTCGCCGTGCCCTTTTTCGGGAGCTAGTTCTACAGGTTCTGTCTGCAGACGTGAATTGGCTTTTGCAATGGCAACCGCGGTTTCGGCGCAGGCCTTAATCCCATCCGGAGTTACATCTGAGGTAGCGGAAAAGCCCCACGTTCCATTGGCGATTACGCGAATTCCGATTCCAAAGGATTCCGAGTTGTTGATGCTTTGGACGTTTTTTTCCCTAGTGAACAAAAACTGCTGGAGATATCTGCCGATCCTCACATCAGTATAGCTTGCCCCGTTGGACCGGGCTGTGTTTAAAGCAATATCCGCCAAGATTTTCTTGTCTGCGGGGGCCATACCGGGAACCAGCAATTGTTCTGCTGTGGTCGGCTGTCCCATCGCCAGCAAGCCCGGGCTCATCATAGCCCCAAGTCCTAGGCCGGTTAGGTGGATAAAATCTCTTCTTTTCAATGGACCTCCTCTTTTGTTTTAATGGATGAATGTGACCGGAATTCTCCGATCATTAAACTACTTTAAATGTATGGCATCCTAATTTGTTAACCAAATAATCCGTTCCAGCTTCAATTTTATTTTTATTGGGAGAAAAAACATGCCTGTTTTCGGTAAATGATTTGTTTGAATGGGAAAACAGGTCTCAAAGGTCAGCAGGCAAGAAGAATCCGAAAATCGGACCGACGTCTCCACAATTGGGAGGAACCATTAATCCAAACGAATAAACAGTCTTTGCTGTTACCTTAACTACAAAAACACCACAATATGGAATTAGGACTTATAACTTTTGCGGATATGCAGCCGGAGACCCTTCCCGGCAGCGGAACTAATGCTCACCAACGTATCAGGGACCTGATGGAAGAGATCCAGTTAGCTGATCAATTAGGCTTGGATGTTTTTGGGGTGGGCGAACACCATCGTCCGGACTATGCGGTGTCCTCACCCGCAGTAATCCTTGCAGCTGCGGCCATGGTGACCAAAAGAATCAAACTTGCCAGTGCCGTGACCGTGCTAAGTTCAGACGACCCGGTTCGCGTCTTTCAGGATTTTGCCACAGTGGATCATCTGTCAGACGGCCGTGCCGAAATCATGGCGGGGAGGGGATCTTTTATTGAATCCTTTCCGCTCTTTGGGCAAGATCTCAAAGACTACAATGAGCTGTTTACGGAAAAACTGGATCTTTTACTGAAAATTACCCAAAATGAAAAGCTGTCCTGGAAGGGCAAGCACCGGCCTTCCTTCGACAACCTTGGCATTTACCCCCGTCCATACCAATCTCCACTACCGATCTGGCTGGCGGCAGGAGGCACACCTTCCTCCGCTGTCCGGGCCGCCAAGTTAGGGCTTCCCCTGATGTTGGCCATTATCGGCGGTATGCCCGAACAATTTGTGGGTTTTATCGATCTTTATAAAAAAACTGCCCTGAACAACGGGAAAACTACCCGTGATTTGCAGTTTGGGATCAACAATCACGTGTATGTTGGCGAGGATTCCCAGAAGGCAGGAGATGACTTTTATCCCTATTATGCCGCAATGATGAACCGGGTGGGGAAGGATCGGGGATGGCCGCCATTGTCACGCCAACAATTTGATTATTCAAGATCTCCCAAAGGGGCTCTGATGGTGGGAAGTGTACAGCAGGTTATTGACAAGATCCTTTACGAACACGAGTTGTTTGGCTTTACCCGCTTTATGGCCCAAGCCAGCGTGGGTCATGTTCCCCATGCCATGACGATGAAGTCGATCGAATTGTTTGGAGACAAAGTAGCACCGGCAGTCAGAAAAGCAATCGGGTGATTGGTTATATTGATGGGAGGTTTCATTGAATAACTAAGAGCCTTCCGGCAACATTAAAACCCACAAGATGGATTCACTGACCCATATTGTTCTAGGTGCCTGCGTGGGCGAGGCTGCCTATTCTAAAAAGCTAGGGAAGAAGGCACTTCTATTGGGAGCTTTTGCCCAGAGTTTTCCCGATGTGGATAGTCTTGCTTCCCTATTCATTACCCCTGCCGAAAACCTCTTGTTCCATCGCAGCGTCACCCATTCCTTTTTGTTTGTGGCGTCGGCCGCCCCGGCACTGGCATGGCTTGTTTGTCGGATCTTTCCTTCTCTACAGCTTCCGCGGCTTAAGTTGACGCTGTTTTTTGCCCTTCAAATGGCACTGCATATTTTGCTGGATACCTGCAATGCCTACGGCACCAAACTGTTTTGGCCTTTTAATATGGAACGGTTTTCCTTTGACCTGCTTTTTGTGGCGGATCCTTTTTTCTCCTTGCCGCTGTTGGCTTCAGCCTTGGTCTTTCTTGTTTTAAAACAGCGCCATCCTCTCAGGAAAAAGTGGCTTATGGCCGCGATGCTTCTTCCCGGACTGTATTTGGTGTACGCTGTTTTCAACAAGTTTTCCATCAGCCGTCAGGTGGAAAGAACACTACAGGCACAGCAGATCCCTCACACGG
The DNA here is from genome assembly GCA_035307285.1 of Cyclobacteriaceae bacterium. Classification (GTDB taxonomy): domain Bacteria; phylum Bacteroidota; class Bacteroidia; order Cytophagales; family Cyclobacteriaceae; genus DATGMS01. The sequence goes on along the minus strand of DATGMS010000003.1, from coordinate 2,790 downwards.
CTTTTATCACCAAGCCGACGGCCTTCAATACCTGGCTATGGTATATCGTTGTGCCGTCAGAGGACGGATACTACATCGGGTATCGTTCCCTGTTCGATGATAAGGACTATCCCACCCCCTTCGAGTATTTCCCGAAAAACGAACAACTTCTTCCCCTTCCCCGTCCAGCGGAAGTGGCGAAACTCCAAGAATTCTCGGATGGCTGTTATACCGTCGAACAGCATGGGGATTCCTTATTTTTTAATGTCCTGCGGTTTGGCAGGATAGCGGGATGGGACCGAAAAGACACGGATTTCACCTTTCATTATTACCTAAATGAAGGCTTTGACAATACACTGGTCATGCAAAGGGGGCGGGTACGTGAATGGAACCTCGATACCATGGTCCGGATGGTAAGACGGATAAAGGGAGTTCGGCCAGAATAAGTTTTTTCGGAAATAAATTCCTACATTAAACCTATGATCGCTGTCCCTCACCTCTTTTGTTTTCCAGCTCCGGCCTTTCGACCTTTTCCGCATGAACCCGTCAATAACCTACCTTCGACATGACCTGGCTGCTCCTCTCCGAGATCATTTACATCGTTATTGTGATTCTGGTTTGCCTGCGTATTATCTACGACACCCGCAGCAATGTCAAAACCTTGGCGTATTTGCTGCTGGTGATTTTCTTACCGGTGTTTGGGATGTTCTTTTATTTCTCCTTTGGGATCAATTACCAGAAAAGAAAAATCTACAGCAAAAAGCTTGTTCAAGATGAAGAACTCAGCAAACAATTACATAAGGACATTCTCCAGTCTTCAAGAGAAACCCTAGCCCAAGCGCCACCAGAAATCCAAAGCAGCAAAGAGCTGGCCGTCCTGCTCTTCAGGGATATCAAAAGTCCCTTAACAGGCAATAACAAAGTAAAGGTACTGATCAATGGGGAGAACAAATTCCCTGAAGTTCTCGAAGCACTCAAAAACGCCAAAAACCATATCCACATCGAATATTACATCTATGAGGATGACGAAATTGGTAATGTGATAGAGGAAGTGCTTGTTCAAAAGGCCAAGGAAGGTGTGCAGGTCCGCTTTATTTATGATGATTTTGGCAGCCGCTCCATCCGGAGGAAGATGGCACCCAGGCTGAGAAAAGCAGGAGTGGAGGCATTCCCCTTTCACAAAATCACCTTTTTGCTACTGGCCAATCGCCTGAACTACCGGAACCACCGGAAAATCATCGTGATCGACGGACAAACTGCCTTTGTTGGTGGCATTAATGTCAGCGACCGCTATATCAACAAGCCGGGTGCTAAGCAGGTCTTCTGGCGCGACACACATTTGCGGATCGACGGGCCGGGTACGCATTATCTCCAATACCTTTTTTTGGGCGACTGGAATTTCTGCGCCAACGATACGTTGCAGCCCACCACGGAGTTTTTTCCTTCCTTGGAGTCTTTTTCCCTTATGGGGAGGCAAGTGGTGCAGATTGCCGCAAGTGGTCCGGACTCCGATCTGCCTACGGTTTTGTTTTCCATGATCCAGGCGATCAACATGGCTTCGGAGGAGATATTGATCACCACACCGTATTTTATTCCGGGCGAAACGATGCTCAACGCCTTGATCATCGCCGCTTTGGCCGGGGTATCGGTCAAGCTGCTGGTGCCGGGGAAGTCGGATTCTCGCCTTGTGAATGCCGCGGCCAAGTCCTATTACGATGAACTGCTGGAGGCTGGCGTTGAAATCTATCTCTACACGAAGGGGTTCGTCCACGCGAAGACGTTGGTAACTGATCGGAAGATCGCCATTGTGGGCACGGCCAACATGGATTACAGGAGTTTTGACTTGAATTTTGAAGTCAATGCGATGGTGTACTGCAGGGAAACCGCGGGGGAGCTGCGGGATGTCTTCTATGAGGATATTAAAGATGCCGATAAGATCGATCCTCTTGCCTGGCAAAGCCGCTCCAAATACCGCCAGTTGCTGGAGAAAATCGCCCGATTGCTGTCGCCTTTGTTGTAGAGACAGAAAGTGCATCCCCTTGAAAAAATGAGTACTTAAGGATTTACCCAAATATACTCCGATAGCAAGTTCCCGCTGTTGCCGTCATTGCTAGGGGCAGGGGCCTTTCTCGCATTGAAAAACTAAATCTGCTCCGCTAAAATCCCCCCATTGAGACCCGTAGCCCTACCAAGGGATTGCCGCGCCGCAATAATACTTACAGTAACTGAGAGCAACGTTCCGCCTCCTCGAAATGGCGCAAAGATGAAGGCGCTTCCGTCTTCCATTCTTTTAAAAAAAAGACGGACTACTTATATTACATCGGATATACATTTTTATCTTACGACCAAAAGGCTACTTCTATGAAAAAATTGCTTCTGCTTTCCCTTGTATTCATCAGTACTCTAAGCCTCACCCCGAAGGAAATACACTGGGTGGCCATCGGAGATTCCATCACCTACCTCAACGATCATCTGGATGAGACGGATCATAGGGTTACTAAAGGATACATGACGCTGATCACCGAAAAATTTCCCCAGGTGAAATATATAAACCAGGGTCATAACGGCTGGACCTCTATTAATATAGCGGAGAAGATTGAATCTTTGGGATTGGAGAAGGCGGAGGTGTACACGGTGTTTTTGGGTACCAATGACTGGTGGCATGGAAAGCCTTTAGGTACATTGGCCGACTACAAAGAAAACAATGGAACTTCCACCGTACATGGAGCTTTCCGGATCATCACGGATAAGCTGAAGCAGCTTAATAAGAAAGCCAAAATTATCCTTATAACGCCCATGCAGAGAGGGGAT
>DATGMS010000002.1:0-3841 GCA_035307285.1 Cyclobacteriaceae bacterium | reverse complement strand
TATCACCACGGCGGAAGAATCCATTTTAAGAATTCTATCTAACCAATAAAAACCTTCCTGTCCGCTGTGGACTTCTTTGGTAAAGTTCATGTCCAACATGACGACATCGTACTGTTCGTTGTGAAGCAGGATCGGAAGCAGATCCGGATTGGTCTCCGTATCCACTTTTGCAAAATGCCGCTTTAAGAAGATCCGGGCGGCTTTTAGCAGATCTTCGTTGTCATCAATAAAAAGAATTTTACCAGTGTGGGACTGCCGCATAATGATTAGAATTTTTTATAGATAGAAAGAATACGGAAGCATGAAGACCGCCACTGTCTTGAAAACAAAGCAATCGGTGGTAATTAACTTAGGCTCTTACATCCTTTAATCTTATCTTACGTCTTAAATCAATACCCCATACCCTATCTCCCATCTCACCTAGCCGTCCCCCCGTCAATGGTTTTTCCGAAGAAAATCCCGTTCATAAACAGCTTATTGGTACCGAACCAAAAGGCACGGAAATTAGGGTTGTCCGCGTAGCCTATAATCTTACCGCTGCCCACGGCTGCTACCTGTATAGCTCCAGAATTCCGAAGCTGCTCAAGATTTGTAGAATGCACATATCCGCTCGCCAAAGGTGCGTCGGTATATACCAAGGGATTGGAATAAGGATTGGCAGAAGGCTGCAAAAATTGGTTCCCTGAACGGAAGGTAGCCTGTTCAGGCTTGGTGTAACCATAGCCAATAGGATGGGTAATATCCAGTGTTGCATTGAAGATAGCTCCCCCGGTCACTTTTGACCCCCTGTCTTGGGAATATGCTGCGTAATTTCTCTGGATGACACTATCCGGTTCAGACTCAGATTTAAAGGAGAAGTTACCGATTTTGTTCTGGGAAAGCCAGCTCATTGCTCCCCCACGGGCCAATAAGGTTCCTCCTCTGCGTACCCAACTGTCCAGTTTTTCAGCACCTTGCTTCCCTAACTCACCGTAATTACCGTTGGGCATAACCACGACATTGTATCTGTCTAAGGAAGTTCTTTGGAGTTGATCCAAAGCCAACAAAGTGATAGGTATTTCAAACCGTTGGTCCAACAAATGCCATATTTCGCCTGCTTCACTGCTCTGCACTCCCCCTTCAACCAATAAAGCGATTGAAGGTTTTTCCAACACCTCCATACTCGGAGAGCCGAGGTTAACTCCACCGGTGTATCCGCTTGCCAAGGCATGTACAGTAATGCCGGATTCTGCAGCTACTTCCTGTAAGGTTTGATAGAATTCCTGATCACTGTCGTTCGACTGTCCCTTCACCACCAATATACTTCCCCTTGTAAACTGCTCTCCAGATTCCGCTTGGAAAGGCTGGTGGCTTACTGTCACTCTATAGCCTTTATCCATTAACTTAAAGGCTGCCTTTGGGGCGTAATATTCCTTCCATTCAAAGGCATAACTATAGGCTCCTTCTGATCCTACGACAGTTCCTACCGGTTTCTTCAGTGGGCCGGTGACTTCTTCCACATCCGCCAGGTTTAGGATTTTGCTGTTTAAGGCGACATAATCCACATCGAAAGCCATAGGGAAAGTCCAAGCGGAGACATCATAAAACAAGCTGTCTTGAAACTCTGTCCTCGTCTCAAACATCCCTTTGATCAACCTGTACTGCGGCTGATTTAAAGGAACGATATAAGAATCGTCCGCTTCAAACTCAACACCGTTCAAAGTTACATCTTGCTTTAGCTTGAAAAGCTGAATGTCGTGTTGCTGGATGATTTCGGCCAAATGAAAAACCTTTGCCGCATCTTCTTTAGATCCAAAGATATAGGCATCATTGGGGTCAACGTTGGCCTCAGCCAAAGCCTCCCTGTAAAAATCCTGCATATAGCGGTTCATCTCCACACGCATGTCTCTTGCTGCTTCGAAAGAGGACATGGCTGTAGTAAACTGATTTTTAATTGTAAATGGAAAAGTCAAGGTACCAAATTGGTTTTCCTGGAGATGTCCTCTGGAAGAGGCCTGTTCAAACAGGATGCCTACCGCGCCTTGGACATCGGGATAGGTAGAGCCTTTGCCATAATAAAAATCATCAAAGCTTTCTTGAGTATAGTATAGCGATCCTATTCGATCAAGGTGCTTGGCATGGTAGGTAGCTATTTTTTCCGTCAGCTCAAAATTCTTCTTAGGCGTTAAGGGATGGTTTCTACTGGGTACTCCCGGTTGGAAAAAGTAGGTCGAATTGGGGCCCATTTCATGGAAATCCAAAACGATGTTAGGCATCCATTCCTGAAGTTTGGCGATCCTCCCTCGACTCTCGGGATGCTGGACCGGTAGCCAGTCCCTATTCAGGTCAAACCAATAGTGGTTGGTCCGTCCACGGGGCCAAGCCTCGTTCAGCTCCCTGTTGTTGGGGTCGCCGTTCATGTGATAGCTTTTATGTGAATTTACCCAAGAGGCAAATCGGTTAATACCGTCAGGATTAATTGCTGGATCAAACAGAATTACCATATTCTCCAGGTCACCCTCTATTTCATTGGCTGCAGCAAAATGATAAGCGGATAATAAAGAAGCATTTACTCCGCTGGGCTCGTTCCCATGGACCGAATGACCCATATACATTACAATCGGCATGGATTCAATGGGGGCCGCCGCCTTCGCGTTTCTTAAATACGCTCTCTGGGATTTGATTTCTTCTATTCTGGAGAAGTTTCCGGGAGCGGTAATGGTCAAAAGCAACAAAGGGCGCTTTTCATAAGTCCTGCCGTACTCTTCGAGGCGGACCCTATCTGACGCCGCTGCCAGGGCTTTCATGTACATTACTACCTGATCGTGACTCGCATGCCATTCCCCCACCTGATAGCCCAACACAGAGGCTGGTGTAGGAATAGAGGGGTCGTAGGTATAACCTTCGGGAAGATAATAGTCTAGGCTAACTTGGCCTTTGGCATTTACAGCCAAAAAAAACAATACAATAAAAAACAATCTTTTAATTCTATCCATATCTAACGCTTTAAACTGCAATTTGCTAATTATTTTAAATCTTAGCCAAAAAAAATGTTGTTACGTGGTCAAACTCTTATTTATATATTTTTTCTAAAGCTTCTTTAATATAGGGATATTTAAAAATAAATCCTGCCATTTCTACTTTCTGCGAGGATACCTTATTGCCTCCGGTGACCATACCTGCCATTTCGCCCAAGACGATCTTTAGCAAAAATCCAGGTACAGGAATAGGCAGAAAAGGCTTTCCTTTAGCTTCTGCGGCCGCTTTGGTCAAGTCATAGTTGCTGACGGGATGTGGGGCTACTGCATTGTATATTCCAGTAAGAGGATGAGTCAAGGCATATCCATACATGGCGGCCAAATCATCGAGGTGAATCCAGCTCATGTATTGCTTGCCATTTCCCAAGGGGGCAGCAACCGGCGGCTTCAACATTTCAGCCAAAGCTCCGCCCTTTTTGTCCAGCACAATCCCTGTCCGTAAAATTACGGTTCTCATCCCAAGGGTGTTGAGTCTGGCTAATTCAGCTTCCCATTTGGTGACAACCTCCGCTAAAAAACCGTCTCCTTCTGGACTTTCCTCTTTGATAAGCTCCCTCCCGGTATCCATGCCGTAGTAGCCTATCGCACTGGCTGAGATAAAAACCTCTGGCCTCTTCTCTAGTTTCTGAAGATTTTCAAATAACAGGCGAGTAGACAGGGTACGGCTTTCAAGGATTTCTTTCTTCCTTTTTTCTGACCAGCGTTTATCAGCGACCCCCGCACCGGCCAGATGGATGATCCCATCACACCAGTCTAAGGCTTTCTCATCCAAGGTTTGCTTGTGCACATCCCAAGCAAAAGATTTTTGCTTTTGTTTCTTTGGT
>DATGMS010000001.1:0-16208 GCA_035307285.1 Cyclobacteriaceae bacterium | reverse complement strand
GCGCTTTGACCGATCGGTAGGATCAGGTCTTTCGGCAATTCTGGCCTTTTCCATGGCGCTGCTAGAGATCTCAACGCTACTTCTGCTTTTAGGATCCCCCTGGGCTTGGCTTACATTTATTGTTTTTTGGACCGCAAAAGTTGGGATCGAGACCCATGTTCTGGGCAATGTGCTGAAAGGGTACGGGTTGGGCCAAGGCTTGTCCTGTTTTATCAGAACCAGCTTTTTACATCCTGCTTATGTCCTTGTCGTAGGATTGAAGGCGGTTACCGGAAAATATTCATGGAAAGGGAGGAGTAACACTTACAATGATTAATTTTGTCGATTGAGAGGGGACTGGGGGACTTAGAAAAGCCTGTCTGCCTGTTTCTCCTCGCCTCTCCGTCCCCAGCATCAATAATAAGGGGAAATGTTATGGAAAACAGGGGATCCTTTTGGGAGCGGGCGGTATGCTGTGGGGAGATACTAAAGGTTGGCGGGGAAGGCTCAGGCTTTCCTCTATTCGTAATTCTTAATCCCCTTCATCCCAAATTCATCTATTCTTTAAATAAAACATTAAAACAGCACGAACATGACTGACGACGAATTTGATTTGATGGATGAGTTGTATTTTGTACAATCTTATGATTATTTAAAACATGAACTGGATTGGGAAGATGAAAAGCTTTTGGTTATCTTGCAGAAGCTATTTGATAAAGAGTGGATAAATTGCTTTTCCGATCCAGATGAGGAGATTTTCGATGATCCCGACATTCAAAGCAAAGGCATGACCTACTTTTATTTGGCATCAAAAAAGGGTTTGCTGGAGCACAACGCATCATAAAAATTGTTAAATATGATCACCGAAACGGTCAAATATCAGCGGAAAGAACTGGAGCTAAAGGCGCTTCTTGAAATCACGCAGGCCATTAATGAAAATAAGAGGGAGTCGGTATTGCTGGAGATCTTCAAGTTCACCTGCCTGGTCCATCTCAATATAAAGTCTTTGATTCTTTATGTAGCCGACAATGACGGATTTAACGAAAGGGTGGCCCATAATGTAAAAGGAAGAACACCCAAATCCATTCCTTACCGGGATGTCGAGGAAAATAAGGAAATAGGAAAACTGAATTTGGTAATGTCAGAGGAATACTCCTTTGCCGAATTGGATATTTATGTCCCTGTTTATCACAAAGACAAGATGCTTGCCATCCTCCTATTGAAAAAGAAAGAAGACGATAAGGAGCTGGATCTTGATTTTACCCAAGCCTTGGCTAACATCCTGGTGGTGGCCTTGGAAAACAAACGTTTTTCCAGAAAGCAGTTGGATCAGGAAAGGGTGAACAGGGAGATAGAGATCGCCAGCAACGTGCAGCGAATGCTCTTCCCGGCCCAACTACCGGAGACGGCAAAACTGCAAGCCAAAGTGACTTATTACCCCCATAGCACCGTGGGCGGTGATTACTACGATTTAGTGCAGAAGAATGAGGACGAGGTGTTTTTTTGCATCGCGGATGTATCCGGCAAAGGCATGCCTGCTGCTTTGTTGATGTCCAATTTTCAAGCGGCACTTAGAACCTTGTTGCGCAGTTCTTCGGATTTGAAAATGATCGTTGAACAATTGAACTACACCTTGTTTGAAAACACCAAGGGGGACCGGTTTATCACCTTCTTTTTGGGTTACTATAATTATAAAACAAGGGAGCTAATCTATGTCAATGCAGGACACAATCCACCTGTATTATGTTGGGAAGGGGAGCGAAGAACGGAGTTGCTTGAGGCGGGCACCACGCTTCTGGGAGCCTTTGAAGAGCTGCCTTTCTTGGAAATTGGAAAAAGGGAACATCTCAGCCAGTTTACCATTCATTTGTATACTGATGGTCTTACTGAATCCCATAATCTAAACGAGGAGGAATATGGCGATGCAAGATTTGAAAAATATATTTCCAATAACCTATGTGTGCATCCAAGGGTTTTCCATGACAACTTCTTCACCAGCTTAGATGCCTTTGCGGAAGGTGTGTCGAGAAAAGATGATGTTACGTTGTTAAGTCTAAGGTTCAATTGACCTATGCTTTTCCATCATTTGCCACGCTTCATTCCAGTTTTATTTCCTTATTATGTATGGCATAAAAGCAGGAAAGAGAAGGTGGTCTACCTGACTTTTGACGATGGTCCGGTACCTGGAGTCACGGATTTTGTGTTGAAGGAGCTGGCAAAACGTCGGATGAGAGCAACATTTTTTATGGTGGGAGATAACATCGTTAAGCATCCTGAGCTGGCACTTAAGGTGAAAGGGGAGGGGCATCAAATCGGAAATCATTCCCATAACCATTTGAATGGATATTCTCATCCAACCCAGGACTATGTCGCAAACGTGGAAGAATGTCAAGCGACCATCAACAGGGTATTGGGCATCCAGCCGAAATTGTTCAGGGCGCCCTATGGCAGATTGAAAACAGAACAAAGAAAGCAGCTCTCCAGAACCCACGAGATCATCATGTGGGATGTAATACCGGGGGATTATGACCTCAGCCAAAACCCAGCGCTATGTTTGTCCAAGGCCAAGCAACATACCCAAAACGGATCGATCATTCTGTTTCATGACCAGAGGAAAACAGAAGGGATACTTTTTCAGATCTTGCCGGATTATCTAGATTTTATCCATGCCCGAGGATACCGGACCAATATTTTGTAAGATTTTTGTATACCGATCCCATGATGATGTACCTTAATGTTATTGTGATAGGATTGTTGGTGGCTCAGGACTTGCTCCTCTTGCTGATCGGGGAGTATCGGTTTGTCGATCACGCCAAAGGTAAAAAAATAAGCGAGTGGCCAAAGGTGACCGTGCTGGTTCCGGCAAGAAACGAGGAAGAACATTTACCCGCCTGCCTTAAATCCTTGGCAAGAATAAATTATCCGCAAGACCGGCTGCAAATTATTGTTGGCGATGACCACAGTACAGATAACACCTCCTCCATAATAAAGGAATGGGTCTCGAAGGGCAACAATCGGCTTTTTATCCCAGTCGTTTCGTCAGATAGCAGGAAAGTAAACGGAAAAGCCAATGCCCTTGGCCAAATGGCGAAAATGGCTGAAGGAGAGTTTCTCTTATTTACCGATGCTGACTGTGAGGTTGGAGCTTTCTGGATTATGGAGCTGGTGAGTGCTTATCATTCCCGTCAAGGACTAGTCACTGGTATTACCACGGTCCGTACCGGCTCATTTTTTTCTACCATGCAGAGCATTGACTGGTGGCTGACTTTGGGAATGGTAAAGACCACTTCAGACCTTTCTTACGCTGTGACCGCGATGGGGAATAACATGCTGGTGGAAAAGCAGGCATATTTGGAGGTTGGGGGATTTGATGCTATCCCCTTTTCCGTGACTGAGGACTTGGCTTTGGCGGAGGTTTTGATCGGCAGAGGTTATCGCCCCGCCCATCAGGTATCAGCTGGTTCACTCGTCGTTACTAAAAGCGAACAGAACATTTGGGAATTGCTGAAACAAAGAAAGCGATGGATGAACGGCGCCCTGTCTTTGCCATGGTATTGGATCCTGCTGCTAAGTTTGCAGCACGGGTTTTTCCCAGCAATGGTTTATCTTCTTCTCGCGAATCCTTTATGGGGCGTCTCGGTATGGTTGCTGAAGGTATTGCTACAATCCTTGTTTATCAAAAATTTTGCCGGCCGTTCCGGGTTGAAAGTTTCTTGGTTTCACCTGTCATGCTTTGAATTTTATTACGTATTGGTCTCATGGTCCACAATAGTTTACTATTTTTGGCCTTCTTCAATCAACTGGAAAGAGAGACACTACCAATGAATTACATAGATACCCATTGCCACCTTTACTCTACAAAATTCGACGCGGATAGGGAAGAGGTGGTTCAGAAATGTGTAGAAAACGGCGTGGACAGAATATTCATGCCCAACGTGGACCTCGATACCATCGACCCCATGCTGGAGGCAGAGAACAAATTCCGCGGTATCTGCATCCCTATGATGGGCCTGCACCCCTGCAATGTGGAGAAGAATTTCGAGAAACAACTGTATGTGATGGAAGAATGGCTGGAAAAGCGGCCATTTGCCGCAGTGGGAGAGATAGGCCTGGATCTTTATTGGGACAAGACATTTTTTGAGCATCAAAAGGAGGCTTTGAAAATCCAAATTCAATGGGCGAAGGATAAAGGTTTACCTATTGTCCTTCATTGCAGGGAATCCATTGATGAAACCATAAGCCTCATCAAAGAACTGAATGATGATCAACTTACCGGCATTTTCCATTGTTTTACCGGAAGCCTTGCCCAGGCGAAAGAAATTGTTGGCATGGGGTTTTTGCTTGGGATAGGAGGTGTAGCAACTTATAAAAACGGAGGGTTGGACAAAGTTTTGCCTTCTATCGGAATTGAACACTTGGTATTAGAAACGGATGCGCCCTATCTTGCCCCTGTACCTTACCGCGGAAAAAGGAATTCCCCCGAATACATTCCTACGATTGCCGAAAAAGTGGGAGAGTTAACCGGAAATAGTTTGGAAAGCGTTGCTGAAACTACTAATATGAACGCCATGAGGGTATTTAAGCAACCTGAAAGATGAACTATAAAATTGTAAGATTAAACACCGCCGCCACCAAGGACATAGAATCTTCTATCTTGATAATCTATACCGGAGGAACTCTTGGGATGGCTTATAACAGTGCAGGGTCGCTAATTCCCTTTAATTTTGGCCAAATACTGGAGAAAATCCCCAACCTGACCAGTATGAACGTCAGCATCACGGTAATTTCCTTCCCCGAGCCTATAGATTCTTCCAATGTGAGCATGCAGCACTGGATGGACATGGCGTACATTATTTATGAGAACTACGATACCTACGATGGATTCGTCGTACTGCATGGAACAGATACTATGGCGTATTCTGCCTCTATTTTAAGTTACATGTTGAAAGGGCTTAAGAAGCCCGTGATATTTACGGGTGCACAATTGCCTATAAGTGCTATGCGCTCCGATGCTAGGGAAAACCTTATGACATCTCTGGAAATTGCAATATCAAAAAAGGACGGAAAGCCGATTGTGCCTGAAGTCTGCGTGTATTTCAACCATCTGTTGTTAAGGGGAAATAGGTCCAAGAAAGTACAAAGTGTCCATTTTGACGCTTTCGAATCTGAAAACTACCCTCCGCTGGCTGAGTCGGGGATAGTCATTGATTATAATTTCGCTGCCATTAAGCCCGTTGAGGAGGGAAGATTGAGGTACTTGAACCGTCTGGACAACAATGTGATGGTCGTGAAGCTTTTTCCGGGGATTACGGAGAAGATCTTGGAGAGCTGTTTCAATATTGAAGGCTTAAGGGGAGTGGTTCTGGAGACTTACGGATCCGGCAACAGCCCCAGTGAAGGATGGTTTTTGAAGCCGCTGGAGCGGGCCATAGATAGAGGTATTATAATTCTGAACGTCTCGCAGGTAAATGGTGGTCGGGTGATCCAGGGCAGGTACCAAACTAGCAAAGACCTAAAAAGAATGGGGGTTTTAAGCGGGGGTGATATTACCACCGAAGCAGCCATAACAAAGATGATGTTCCTTTTGGGCAACGAAAACGATGATCAGGAGGTGAGGAAAAAATTAGTTTTACCCCTAGCGGGGGAAATGTCATTAACGGGGAATTAAAACGATATAATTAGTTGGTTGATTGTCAACGGATTGAATTTCGTAGGATTTTTGCACAAATCAAAATGACTGATTTTAAAATAATAAAGAGTCGTATTACTTGCATGGTCTGATTATTATAATTTTATTTGTTGGCTTGATCGTTCTAAAAACCAAATAGAGAGGTGTCCGAGTGGTTGAAGGAGCACGCCTGGAAAGCGTGTATACCCCTAAAGGGTATCGAGGGTTCGAATCCCTTCCTCTCTACAATTTTGCTTATCTTCCGGAAGGGAAGAATCATTTGAGAATCTAAAAGTTAGTCAAAGGGTCTATATTTTTATTTGACCTTTTATTTCAGCAATCTTCCTTTTATATAAAAACAAAGGTTGATTTTGACATTCTGTTCGAAATAGTATGTATGTTTGGGCATACCAAGGGGGAGAAGTTAATTCTAAAAAAATTCACTCAACCTCTTGTAAATTGAATTGAAAAAATGATAACTTTAAAACTAATTACTAAATTAGAAACCGTTCAACCTTTATTTATTAAAAGTCTATTTAAATCTAAACTATGAAAAAGTTAATCACTTTGTTCATGCTTGCGGGAATCCTATTCGCTCCGGTTATTTCCCAGGCACAAGACACCACCGAAACAGCGGAAGAAACCGCAGTACAACCATCCGCGCCAGCATCAACTCCCGTTCTTGTTGACGATGATATTGTTGCTGAGGAGCAGGGTTTTCACCAAGTTTTGAAAGAAAAATTTATCGAAGGTGGAGTGACATTTATGACTCCTATCCTAATTTGTTTGATTTTAGGTTTAGCAGTTGCTTTGGAAAGAATCATCACCCTTAACCTTTCTGCTACCAATTCCAAAAAGCTTTTGGCGAAAGTAGAGGATGCTCTGGAGACGGGGGGAATTGAAGCTGCCAAGGATGTGACTAAAAGCACAAGAGGTCCAGTTGCTTCTATCTTCACACAAGGCTTGATGAGATATTCAGAAGGCATCGACATGGTGGAGAAATCTATCATTGCTTACGGTTCTGTGGAAATGGGACGTTTGGAGAAAGGTTTAATTTGGCTCGCGCTGTTTATTGCTACAGCTCCTATGCTTGGATTCTTGGGTACTGTAATTGGTATGATTGAAGCGTTTGATGCCATCGAAGCAGCTGGTGACATCTCTCCATCTCTGGTAGCAGGTGGTATTAAAGTGGCCTTGATCACCACAGTAGGTGGTTTGATCGTTGCGATTATTCTTCAGGTGTTCTATAACTACATCGTGGCTAAAATTGATTCACTGGCCAACAGCATGGAAGATGCATCCATCTCTCTAGTGGATATATTGGTAAGACACAAATTGACACGATAATATTAGTTGTTGAATTTTTGTTCCTAACTAAAATTTCACGCTAAAATATTAAAAATGGATATATACGATATTGCATTATACGTTGGTTATTTCTTGGCGATTGTAGGAGTTGTTGCAGCAGTTTTGCTTCCTCTTATAAACTCACTGGGTAACCCAAGAAGTTTGGTGAAAACAGGGGTGGCGATAGTGGCTCTTCTAGTGATATTTGGTGTTGCCTATGCAATGTCTGATAATGAAGTTACTGCCCGGTTTGCGGCAGAGCCTTTTAATCTTACTCCTGGGTCTTCACAGTTTGTAGGTGGGCTATTGATGTCGACATATTTCTTGTTTATCATAGCCTTTTTGAGCATATTTGTAAATGAAATCTCTAAACAAATAAGATAATGGCAAGCAGAATGAAAAAGGAAGCACCGGAGATCCCTGCAGGATCAATGGCTGATATAGCTTTCCTGTTGTTGATTTTCTTTCTGGTGACCACTACTATTGCTTCTGATAAAGGTATATTAAATATTCTTCCCCCCAAGCAGGATCCAAATGTCCCGCCACCGGATATTCAGGTGAATGAGCGTAACATCTTCAATATTTTGATCAATGCTAATGATCAATTGTTGGTGGAAGGTGAATTCCGGGACAACACCGAGGGCCTGACGGAAGATATTAAAGCGTTTATCCTAAACTTCGGAGCACCGACGGAAGATGCCCAAGCTTTATACAACGGCTTGCCGGCTACCTTGAAAGCACTTGCTGAAAGAAGTCCGGAATCTTCTGACCATCCCATGACTGGTGGTGCGGTAGTGTCCATCAAAACCAACAGGGGGACAAGTTATGAAACCTATTTAGAGGTTTTTGATTTAGTGAAAAAAGCTTATTTTGAAATTTACGGTGAGAGGGTAGGTCTTACTGCCGATGAATACCGTGCACTCGTAGGAGAGAATCCCGGAGAAGCCGAGTTGATCGACAGAGGTAAAGCAGACATTCCTATGGCGATTTCAATTGCTGAACCCGATAAAATAGGAGGCGAATAGTTATGGCAAAATTTAAGAAAAAGACCAATACATCGGTAACAATCTCGGTGGCATCTTTGCCTGATATTGTGTTTATGCTTCTTTTCTTCTTTATGGTGACAACAGTAATGAGGGAGCAGGATCTTTTGGTGGAGCAAAGACTTCCACAGGCTAGTCAGTTGCAAAAACTACAAAAGAAAACCCTGATCTCTTTTCTGTATATTGGGGAGCCAAGAAATCCTGGTTTATACGGTACTGAACCACGTATCCAAGCCAATGATGTACTAATTAATCCAAGTGATATTGTGCTGTGGGTAAACCAGGAAAAGGATGCCTTGTCAGAAGCGGAAAGAGACATGATTACTATTTCTCTTAAAGTAGATAGAGAAGTGAAAATGGGGCCGATTAGCGATGTGCAATTTGAGCTTCGCGAAGCAGATGCTAGAAGGATCCTTTATGCTTCTCTTCAGCAATCACCCCAATAATAAATTAATAGCATTAAGATAATTAAAAAGCCATCCATGGGGATGGCTTTTTTTATGATCTTTCTGTACATTTATCCCTGTCACTTTTTCAGTATGGTTGATTATGCAAAAAATAATTCATGGTAGTGAAGTGAAATCGCTGGATGAGGCATATATCCAAGACAGGGGTATTTCCTCTTACTACTTGATGGAAAGAGCTGCGGATGCTTTTTGTTTGTGGTTCGAAAATCAATTCGATAGGAAAATGTCCATAGCTGTTGTTTGTGGTATAGGCAACAACGGTGGGGATGGCCTTGCCATTAGCCGAATCTTGACAAGCAAAGGTTATAAAGTAGATGTTTTCTATATCGGAGATTTAAAAATGTCCTCTTCTGATTTTCACCATAACCTAAAGATTTTGCCGAGTAGTATCTCTATCGAAGAGGTAAAACTTGGCCAGTTGTCTTGTGTACATCACGACGTTGTTGTAGACGCCGTATTTGGCGTTGGAATTAATCGACCTTTAGAGGGATCATTTTTGGATCTAATAACTGAGTTGAATCAATTAAAAGCCATCAAAATTGCCGTTGACCTGCCGTCTGGCTTACCAGCTGATACAAAGTTGAAAGGGGATGCATTTAAGGCAGACTACACAGTAAGTTTTCAGTTTCCAAAGTTGTCTTTGCTTTTTCCCGAACATGGTGTGTATACAGGCGAGCTCGTTGTGTTGGATATAGGTATCAACGAATCCTTTTTTGAACCCTTTGCGTCTAGAACTTTTTTCGTTCAGCGAAAAGACCTTGCAGAGAGACATAAAAGATTCAACCGGTTTAGCCACAAGGGAAATTACGGTAAGGTGATGTTGATTGGTGGGAGCGATGGGAAAATTGGAGCCATCAAAATGTCTTCTCACGCTGCCCTCAGAACAGGTAGCGGCTTGGTGTCTTGCTTTCTACCCAGTTGCGGTGTAGATGCACTCCAAGTTTCTCTTCCCGAGGTCATGGTTGTGCGCTCGGAAGGGAGGGATGTACTCAAAAAGGAGGGTTTACGAGACCTGGACCGATTCGATGCCTTGGGTATAGGCCCGGGCATGGGAACAAGCCTATCAGCCCAGGAATGTCTGGAGTATGCTTTGCAGAATTTTCAGAAGCCCATCGTCTTGGATGCCGATGCGCTGAATATCCTCTCTTCCAACTCACATCTCCTAGTTTTATTGAGGGAGAATATGCTGCTTACCCCGCATGTTGTCGAGTTCGAAAGATTAGTTGGCAAATGTGCTAATCATAAAGAAAGAATGGAAAAGGCGCGTTCTTTTTGCCATACCTATGGTTGCTTTATAATTCTGAAAGGGGCAAACACCATGATCACCGCTCCTGATGGAAGGCAATTCTTCAACAGCTCCGGAAGCCAATATATGGCTACAGGAGGTGCAGGAGATGTGCTTACGGGGATATTGACCTCTTTTTTGGGGCAGGGCTATTCACCAGAAAATGCTGCTGTCTGCGGTGTCTACCATCACGGTTTGGCGGGCGAATTGGCTTCAGTCCAACGATGGAGAGGCACCACCGCTACAGATATTATTGATAAAATCCCAGAAACCTTTGCGTTCGTCGACGGTAGATTGGATAGGTATTAAGCGTTTAAAGCCCTTCACTCTTACTCGCTTTGCAGAGCATCAATACCTTGTTAAATAACAAATTTTATCTAGTAAAGCAGGAAGTCCAATTTCCTCTCTATTGTTATACCTAACTTTTCACCTCGGCCAGGGTTGGGTGATCCTACGATGGATATAAGCTTTATAGGAATTACCAATACAAAAAATTGCAGCGCCGAACAGCAGGATGACGAAAAATAATCCGTTGTTGAAGAGGGACAGGACAACTTGAAAGGCCTCCCAAACAGAATTCACGCCTATGATTTCTGCTTTTATCCAAAAAAGGGAGTAGACCAACCTAATCAGAACGCAAAAAACAGCTAAAAATCCCCCTAAGATTCCATAGAGGGGGTTTTTAGAATGTAGAAGTAAGCCCAAGGCTGCTAACGTTTCAATGGCAGCGATGAAAATTGCCCATATTATTGGATCTTCAATTCCTCCAATCAATGTCAATTTTGCAAAGCCGCCGAAAAGGAGTAGTCCAGCTAAAGAATATCGGATCATCAAACCGCCGATGGCCTCTGTCTTCAGGTATTTTAAAAACTTTTCCATGTCGTTGTAAATTGAGCCAAAAGACAGAGTGCATCACCAGTTCGTTGCTATTGTTAAAGAGAAGGCCGCAGCCTCCGTGGAGAAACTAAAATTCTGCATTCCCAGGAGTTCTGGGGAAAGCAATTACATCCCTGATATTCCCCATTCCGGTGACAAATTGCACCATTCTTTCGAAACCGAGACCGAACCCTGAATGGGGATTAGATCCAAACCTCCGGGTATCTAGATACCACCAAAGCTCCTCCTGGCTGATCCCCAGTTCATCCATTCTTTGCGTAAGCTTATCCAACCTTTCTTCCCTTTGCGATCCCCCGATGATTTCTCCGATGCCAGGGAAGAGGATGTCCATAGCTGCCACTGTTTTCCCGTCATCATTTTGACGCATATAGAAGGATTTTATGTCTTTTGGATAATCACTAAGGATCACCGGCTTTTTAAAATGCTTCTCCACTAAAAACCTTTCGTGTTCAGACTGCAAATCGGCTCCCCAGCCTTCGATCGGATATTTGAATTTTTTCTTCTTATTAGGAGAAGAATTTTTCAGTATCTCTATTGCCTCGGTGTAAGTAATTCTTTCAAAGCTGTTGTTGGCCACGAAGTTAAGCCTATCCAACAATCCCATTTCGGATCTTTGCTCTGCCTTTTTGCTTTGCTCTTCTTCGGCCGCTCGTTTGTCGAGAAAGGCCAAGTCCTCTTTACAATGTTCCAAGGCATAATTGACCAGGTTTTTCAAGAAGTCTTCCGCAAGGTTCTGGTTGTCTTCTGCATCACAGAAGGCCATTTCAGGTTCGATCATCCAAAATTCCGCCAAATGTCTTGTGGTATTGGAATTTTCCGCCCTGAATGTGGGACCAAAAGTGTAGATTTCTGCAAGACCCATAGCTGCCAATTCTCCCTCCAACTGACCAGAAACTGTCAAATTGGTCTCTCTACCAAAGAAGTCCTCTTTGTAATCGATTTTTCCTTCCTCTGTCAATGGAAGGTCTTGAAGGTTCAATGCGGTCACTTTAAAAGTCTCCCCAGCTCCTTCTGCATCGGAAGCGGTGATGACTGGTGTATGTATATAGAAGAATCCCTTATCATTGAAATACTTGTGCACTGCAAACGACAACGCATGCCTAACCCTGAAAACAGCGCCAAAAGTGGTGGTTCTAATCCTTAAATGGGCGTTTTCCCGCAAGAATTCCAGGGAGTGCTTTTTAGGCTGGATAGGGTATTTTTCCACATCGGCTTCTCCCAGCACCTCTAAAGTTATAGCCTGCATCTCGCTCGATTGGCCTGATCCTTGCGATTCAACTACCTTTCCGGTGATTTTTAAGCAAGCTCCCGTAGTGACCCTTTTTAACAGGTCGTCGGAAATTATAGATGGATCAGCTACTATTTGGTAATTATGTATGGTAGAACCATCGTTTAGGGCGATGAAGGAAACGTTTTTATTGCTCCGTTTGGTCCGGACCCAGCCCATAAGGGTTACTTCTTCGCCAATTATTTCCTGTTCTAACAAGGATTTAATTTTGATTCTTTTGTTAAATGCCATAAGACAAAATTTATTCAAAGGGTTTTTCCTTCTGATGGGAGAGGGAGGTTGAAATTCTAAATTCAAAAAACACGATATAATCGGCTTTTTGTCAAAATTATGATCTTATTTCATAAATTTGAAAGTAAATAAGGTAATTTATTATCCAGCTAAGTTAGAAAGTATTTATTCAACATAGATAGGGCATTAGAATATGCAAAAATTAAACTTAAATCAAAGTCTTTCTCAAAAGCTGTCCCCACAGCAAATACAGTTTATTAAGCTACTTCAAGTACCTACTGCTGAACTGGAATCTAGGATAGAAGAGGAGTTGGAAGTAAATCCAGCCTTGGAAGAAGGAAGGGAAGAAGACGTAGATCCCAACCCTGAAGACGTGCAGGAGCCTTTCGAAAATGAAGCGAGTAATGAAGAAAAGGACCTAAATATAGAGGATTATCTGAGCGAGGATTACGGGGGATATAAAATGCACGGAGACGGGAATTACTCTCCAGATGATGAGGACCGCGAAATGCCGCTTTCAAGTGGTACATCATTGCATGAGCAGCTGCTTTCACAGTTGGGCTTTTTAAAACTGGATGAAAATCAAAAAATCATCGGGCAGCAGCTCATCGGCAGTATTGAAAATGATGGCTATATCAGAAGAGATCTTGAAGCTATAATCAATGACCTCGCCTTTAGCCAAAATATCGAAACTGACTTGGATGAAGTTGAAGAAGTGTTGCTGAAGATACAGAGTTTTGATCCTGCGGGAATTGCGGCTAGAAACCTGCAGGAGTGTTTGATCATACAACTGGAGAGAAAGGAGGACTCCCATGACCCTATTGTTCAACATGCAATCAACGTCATTTCCAGCTGTTTCGATGAGTTTACCAAAAAGCATTACGACAAGATCCTTAAGAAATGTAACGTCGATGAAGAGACCCTAAAGGAAATCATTCAGATGATTACCCGACTCAATCCTAAGCCGGGCGGCATTTCAGATGGGACCATGCGAACACAGTACATTATTCCTGATTTCATACTAAATAATGTCAATGGCAAGTTCGAAATAAGCCTAAATTCAAAAAACGCTCCCGAATTGCGGATGAGTAGGTCTTACTCCGAAATGTTTAATGCGTATGATAAAAGTGACAAAAAGGACAAGAAACTGAAGGATACCGTCACTTTTGTTAAGCAAAAGCTGGATGCAGCCAAGTGGTTTATAGACGCGATAAAGCAACGCCAACATACCTTGTTGAGGACCATGCAGGCTATTTTGGATTACCAGATAGAATTTTTTGCTGAAGGGGACGAAGCAAAACTACGCCCCATGATTCTTAAGGATATTGCCGAAAAAATCGATATGGACATCTCCACCGTTTCAAGGGTAGCCAACAGTAAAGCCATTCAGACGGAATTTGGCGTCTTTCCTTTAAAGTATTTCTTTTCTGAGGGGATTGCTACGGATGGTGGGGAAGATGTAAGTAACAGGGAAGTTAAAAGCGTTCTTCATAAAATGGTAGAGGATGAGGACAAGAGGAAGCCGCTTTCTGATGATAAACTGGTCAAGCTACTCAATAACAAAGGGTACAATATTGCGAGAAGGACCGTGGCCAAATACCGGGAACAATTGCAAATTCCTGTTGCCCGCTTAAGAAAGGAATTGTAGTGTACAGGAAAGTTGCACTGCTGCTTACGATCATTTTCCAGCCTTTGATCGTACCTTCTTTAGTAGTCGCCTTATTGTTTTACGTTATTCCAGAGGCCACATCAGTCCCAAAGGGGAACCGTTGGTCCATATGGCTGTTGATTATGGAGACCACCTTTCTCATTCCAATGCTGAGTGTGATTGGAATGAGAATGACCTCCTTGATTCCCAGTTTGCAGATGGGTACAATAAAAGAGCGGTTGTGGCCATTTTCGATGACTACGCTGTTTTATTTGATGACCACCTCCTTCTTCTATTTCAAGTTAAACATTGATGCTTTGGTGGTTTACTCGTTATTGGTAATCACCTTCTGCGTTTTTGTATTGACACTGGTGACTTTTTTTTGGAAGATCAGCGCACATATGACAGGACTATCCGGCTTATTGGCAATTATTGTCGTTTTGTCTCTTAAGTTTTCCGGGCATTCCTTATTGTATCCAATGATCTTGGTTATTATTCTGTGCGGGGCCGTAAGTTCCTCCAGATTATATCTGGAGGCCCACAAGCCGGGTGAAGTTCTGGGAGGGTTTTTGCTGGGTTTTTCGATTTGTTTTGGCGCTTTTTACTACTACTTGTTTTAGAACAAAGCAACGGATAGCCCTAAATTAAATTGGGTTGCCTCTGTGCCAAAGGGTCCTTGTCCATCCTTAAAGACTTTGTTTAAGCCGTAATATGACCATAAATTGAATCCTGGCAGGCCGACTCTTGCGTATACACCATATCTGATGGGGTTGAGCCCATAATCTTGTCTGATTTTAATTTTTCGGGTCAGTCCTGCAGCGTCAGTTATTTCTACTTTTGTATGGGCATTGTATAAGATTCCTACCTTTCCGCCAAGTGCAAATCTAAAACCTTTATCATAATTGGTTTTGTTTACGTGGTAACGAAATTCCAAAGGAATATCAATGTAATTAATTGCCATGTTGTTCACGTCGATCCTGACATCATTCCCGTACAGGGTTTTTATCCCTACCAACTGGCTGGAATTATTCCCCAGCGCGGGGTTATTGATCAGGGTGCTGTCCCTTTTAAATGCAAGTTTATCCAATCCCAACCCTATTCCCGGGTTGAACGTGATTCCACTGTTTTCTCCCAGGTGGATAGGGTACTGGTAATAAATGTTGGCTACTCTAGAGGGGAAGAAACGGGTATCGAGATCTTCGGGATGGTTGTTGAGAAAATTGAACCCAAAATCCAAAAACAGATCACCTTTTACATTGGGTCTTCCTTTTTTGAGCGTGGGATCTTTTTCTTGAGCGGATAGATTAAGGGAAAATATGAATGTAAGTAATATTAGAGTAAGTCTTTTCATGAAATCAGGATTCTGTTTAGTTTTCCGCGGGCTAAATTAGAAAAACTTACCCGATTCCCTGATGTTTTCACCTTAATAATTCTTAATTGCGGGCTTGTTAGTAAATATTATCAAATCAATTGCTGTATATATTGTAGGAATTTAAATATTTCTCTACATTTGCACTCCCTAAATGGCCTCGTAGCTCAACTGAATAGAGTACTTGATTACGGCTCAAGAGGTTCCAGGTTTGAATCCTGGCGAGGTCACCAAACCCTGTTTACATCACGTAAACGGGGTTTTTTTATGCTTTCGTTGTTGGATTTAGCGTTAAAGCAGGGAGGCCTGAATACCGCCAGGCATTGTTTTGATTTGTCGCTGGGTTTTGTTTCCATTGTTTTTTGTTAGCGGCTGCAGTTTCCGATACCGGCGGAATGTATGGGGAGTCTCACATCTATTATATAATAGGAGAATAATGGTGTTGGGTCACCGCTTTGCATTAAGCAAGCCTTTTGCCTCCTATAGGTTTGGTTCGGACGTCGCGCTAATAGACGACATGCCCCTAAAGATTTCTTCACATTATTAACAACTGATTCGAGTAGATGGGAGCAAGCGGCATTATGGGTGTATAGTGGTTCCTTTATCGCCGCTACTTTTCTCGGATGAAGTGGAAGATCTAATTGACATCGAGACTAAAAAATTATCTAATTGTTAAACCCGCAGGAGTAGGACGTCGTTTAACTGTAAACGATCCTGCTATTCCCCCCATTATCCATAGCAGATACTATATATATGGAGGTGGCAAGACAGACTATTTGAGGAGTTGATGATCTTTATTCATTCTCCTTCTAATTTTTCCCGTTGATAATCAGGAACTGGCGTTGTTGGTCCGTTTTATTTTCCCGAGGTTATTTGCATTTCGGGAAAAAGGGTGCACCTTTGCAATCCCAAACGGGGGAACGGGTTTAATGGAAGCGGGATGTTTTGGTGGGGCTGTCAGCAGGGGAGGAAAAAAAACAAAAAAA